>CAMDNC010000022.1 GCA_945902755.1 Flavipsychrobacter stenotrophus | reverse complement strand
GCGCAGGGTATGTTGGGCTGGATGCTGGAGCGGGGTATAGCTACCGAACCCGACACTGCGGAAGCCCTAAAATGGTATCGGAGGTCGGCATTTAGTGGCGATGCTACTAGTCAGAACAATCTGGGTCGTATGTATTTTTTTGGGCTGGGGGGGCTAACTAGAGATTTTAAACTTGCAGCAGAGTGGTTTCATAAGGCAGCTAGAGCGGGTAATGTGTTGGCGCAGTATATACTGGCTCAGATGCACGAAACGGGTATAGAAGGATCGGTGGAGAAGGATCTTGATGAGGCAGTGGAACTGTATCAGGCGGCTGCAAAACAGCAGCATAAAGGTGCGCAATTTAGACTAGGTAGACTTTATTACTATGGAGAAGGTGTAAGACAGAATTATGAAATGGCCGCTAGCTGGTATGAAAAAGCTGCTAATCAAGGAGACTTACTAGCAATGGGCAATCTTGGTGTGATGCTGTATGAAGGAACTGGAGTAAAAAAGAATGAAGAAAAGGGACTACACTTGCTGCGAAAAGCGGCGGCAAGTGGGCTGAAAGAAGTACAAAACTATATGACAACTCACAACTTGAGATAGGTGGAAAATTAATCTTTTTAGGCATTACTTTTGCCAACATAATTATTGAACTGCTACATGACCTATATTTACATATTAGCTTTACTACTACACGTTGGAATATTAGTGTTCTTTGTCAGAAGAAGTATTGCTAAAAATTCACGTCAAAAAAAAGTGTCAAAACATACAAACGTCAGTACTTATGAACAAACCCGCAATTCTGCATTAAGTGTCACTCCTGACCAGTTAGGATTGAATATACCACAAGGTACAATTAAGGTATATGGCGTAGTAATGGACTGGGATATGAGCGGGACGATACTAACATTGATAGCATATATTAATGGTGCTGCCAATGCCGTATTAAGTAGCGGAGCAGCAGTTGTAGGTGGTGGCAAAAACCCCGCAGTAGCTGAAGAGGCTTCTGAGTTTGTGTTGGTTGCCCAAAATTACATAAACAAAACGTTGCATGTCACCACAACAAGCTTGCCTGCACCAGGCACTGTTCGTTTCAATCTGTTGACTAATCAGGGAGTATTTGGAGCACAAGAGTTATTGTCGGCTATAAATGATAATTCATCACCATGGATAGGTTTATTTTTTAGAGGTAGTATGTTGCTTGATGAAATAAAGAAAACTGCGACGTAGTTGTGCAACATTATTTGTACACGATAATGTACATTCCTTTGCAATCGCGATAAGGTTCCTTCATGGTTACGCTTACAACTCCCGCACTATTGGCAGTCATTTTTATATTGGATGTTAATGTTGCGATGGTGTTAATGGTATGATCAGCTATCAGATTAGTAGTGACAGATTCATTTCTGCTATCATATACAGTTGCGCTTATTTTATCTGCTGACGTTAATGCAAATAGTTTAACAACGTAATTGCCATCAGAAGCATCAAAACTAAAGAAGTAATCGCCACAATCTGAGCTTACAGCCTTGGCTATACTATGTCCCTTTCTTTTCAGCAACTTTACTTCTTGTTCACAATCCAACACAAATGCGTCTTTAGGGTCGGGAAGGGGCGCATTGTTAGTTTGGATATTGGCTCTTGTAATTGTGAATTCTTTTGTTTTTTTTGCTAGTGGGTTATCTGCAATTTCCAGCTTAACGGTAGTTCCTTCTGCGCCGCGTATATTATTGACTATTTCTTCAAGGGATTTGTTTTTGCATGGCAAACCATCTACAGATAATATATACCAACCTGCTTGAATGTTGTTCGCAGCAGCTGGACTATTCGGGATTACACTTAATATCTTGGGTAGCGTAGCTCCTTTTTGGATAGTATCTAGCTTCAACGATGCGCCTATGCCACCTACTGATTGTGCAAAGGCACTAGTAGTTAGCAAACAAAACAACAATATATACGACTGAAATTTATTCTTCATTTTGGTAGGTAAAATCCTGTATTAAAAATATCAGAAGAATGCTTCCATTTCCTGTTGGTAATTTTGGGCAGCTATCTCTGCTTGATCAGCGAAATCAGTTCCATTCCCAGCATAAATTATACCTCTCGATACATTGACTAGAACACCAGCATCGTTATTGAAAGCATTACGGCATACAGTAGCTACATCGCCACCCTGAGCTCCTACACCAGGTACCAAGAAAAAGTGTTCAGGGAGCAAATTTCTCACTTCCTGCAGCTGCTCCTTGCGAGTGGCTCCTATCACAAACATAATATTTCCTGGGTGTCCCCAAGAAGCTACAGTTCGAAGTACTTTTTGGTATAGTAATTCAGAGCCACATTGCTGTAATTGGAAGTCTGCACTGCCAGCATTAGACGTAAGACCCAAGACGATAGACCATTTGCCGTCAAACTGTAGAAAAGGTTTTACGCTATCTGCACCCATGTATGGTGCTATAGTGACGCTATCATAAGGATATGTATGAAAAAAAGTACGAGCATACTGCTCAGAGGTATTACCTATATCTCCTCGTTTTGCGTCAGCTATCGTAAAAATATCTTTGGGTATGTAATTAAGTGTTCGCTCCATGCTTATCCAGCCCCTTATACCTTGAGCCTCATAAAATGCAGTGTTTATTTTGTATGCTACGGTATAGTCTTTTGTAGCATCAATTATGGCCTTATTGAAAGCAAAGGCTGGATCTTCTTCCTTTAATAGATGGGTGGGTATCTTAGTTAGGTCAGTATCTAGCCCCACACAAAGAACAGATTTCTTTCTAAAAATATTTGATACTAATTCTGTGCGATTCATGCGGTAAAGATAGATAATAGCTTGCAACAGAATTAGAAATCACCTTAAAAATGGTGCGTAAAAGGTAGTAATAGTAATTGCTATGAATTGTGTAAAGTAGGATTATTTACTTTCGTATTGTTGCAGCAACTCTGATGCTGGAACATGTTTTATTTCGCCGTTTACACATATGACAGCTGTTTCGTTATTTGCTGCTTTTTGTTCGTATAGTTTGCGTATGGCTAGCTTCAAGCCAGCTTCTATTTTATTAAGCAATTCTACGTTTTCTTGTTTACGGCTCATGATAACTTGTTAATTGCTGTCCAAAGGTCGTTGTTTTCGATGATAATATCAAATTCGGTTTCCTTTCTACCTATTGGTTGAAGTTCTCCCAATGAGTTGTCTGCAACTATCCATGTGTCACAAATTGGCATGAATAACTTAAATAGGTTGCTGATACCCTTGTAGTAGCGTCTTCTTATAACGTTGACAGGAATATTGTGACCTCCCTTTTTTACTCTCTCAGCCACACGCTGTAGTGCCAAATCAGGACTATTTAGCCAAATGTATATTAGGGAAACATTATATCCCACTGCTCTGGCTCTACGGACAAGTGATACATAACTACGTGTAGCAAGTGTGGTTTCTATAGCAAAATCTATGCGCAAATGTAGTAATTCTTCTATTCGGTGCAGCATTATTCTCCCAGCTTCAATAGCTACACTTTCTACATTGAATGGCGATATCCCTGCAGCAATGTTATCCGCATTTACAAATTCTCTGCAATCAAGAATGTCAGGCAATATAGTTAGACTGGCGGTAGTTTTACCAGCACCATTACAACCTGCAATAATATAGAGATTTGGCATTTAGAGCTTTGTGAATGGTATACAGGCGGTTTTTCGAAACATTTAGGTTTTACCGTTAATGATTATTGACTGTAAAGTTTTTAGGCATGGTGAATGGAAAATCTAATACTTTATCAAATTCCTCATTTACAATGTCCATTTCTATAGTATAATTGTTAACGCCATTTTGTAAATGGACAGTTCTTTTTTTTGACAACATACGGTTGCTAGATTTTTCATAATTATTGTAATCAATCATAGCTTGAGTGTTGTTAATTTTTCTTGATTGCAAGTGTCCTATTTGCATCAAACTATCATTTTTGCGGTAGGTGAGTTGTTGAGTAAAACTGCTGTCTGCAGTTGTTAACGACCAAACTGAATCTTTTTCGTCAGCTGAAATAACTTCTCCGTTTATTAATGGGTCGCCAGAAAATAGATTTTGTAATTGACTAAACCTTACAGGTACTGGTAAAATTTTACTTGCATCGGAAAGCGCAAGACTCGTAGTTTCTTTTTGTTGGTAATTGACCATGAAAAAGCTGTCGGGTGTAACCAAAATACGAGCTACAGAATAAAGACCACCAATTGCAGAAATGTGTATCCACACTAGGCTATCTTTGGCAATTCGGAAATTAGCTGAAAAATCAACAGAATTTTCCGGACTTTCGAAACTGACTTTGGCCTTTCCTGAGAATGTATTATAGTCCATACGTTTCATCCAAAGAGGTAAAAGGTCACTCATCAATTTGCGACTTTGAGATGTGACTTCACTAAATTGGTGGTTAATAATAGCGGAATCCGTTGCGTTTACTGAATCGGTAACAGTTGAAACAGATTTGGTGTTATTTTTTTTACTGCTTTTTTTTACCAAAGTACAAGATGAAATGAAGAATGGTATTATTAGTACCATTAAACTTAATAGGCGTTTATTCATACAGTTTGCTTTCACTAATTTTTTTATCCAAATACTTCCCATCACTCCCTTTTTCCTTGGCTTTTTTCCAGCTATCGATAGCTTTATCTTTTTCGTTTAATTTATATTGTATATCACCCAGATGTTCGTAAAGGGTGCCGTCATTAGAATTATTAGCAGCATCTATAGCTTTAAGAATAAAAACTTTAGCTTCTTTGTAACTACTTTTTTTATACAAAATCCATGCATAAGTATCTAAAAATGTTGCTTCACCGGGTCTTAGTTCTAAAGATTTTTTTGACATTTTTTCTGCAGCATCTAGTTTGATGCCTCTTTCAGAAAGGTAGTAACTATAATTGTTAAGAACACTAGCATCATTAGCGTCAAATGACAATGCTTTTTCAAATGCCTCATCTGATAAGGAGTATTCTTTGTTAGAATAATAAACGTCTCCCAAAGTGCTGTACATCTGTGCCAGACGTTCGGTGTCGTTGTCTGGTTGTAAATCTATTGCTCTCAAAATAGCTTTAGACGCTAAGGAGAAATTGTTCTTATTCATGTGTCCCACTCCGTTGTAAAAGTGAGTTACGGCCTGATTTGGGAAAAGTCGCATTGCTTTTTCGCTATACTTAATCAACGAATCAGCATAGGGTTTGTCAAGGTAGTTGATCATTAATCTACCCCAGACGCTAAAATTACCTGGTTTTATAGCAAGTGATTTTTTGTAAAGCAAAGCGGCACTATCTGTGAAATTACTTCCTTCAAGTGCATTGCCGTAATATTCCAATATCACCGCGTCATTAGGCTCTTGTTGGGCAAGGTTCGCAATTAGAGGTAACGCTTCTTTAAGTGCAGACACATCATCTGGCATACTTTGTATGTATGATTTCAATAACTCCAGCTGCGATTCAGTTGATATGTTCTTATTGGTGATAGCTTTTCGTACGTAATCTTTATACTTGGTTGTGTCACCTATCTTTATGTAATGACCAGCCAAACCTAGTTGAACAGAAGCGTCGTTAGGTAGTTTTTTTTCAGCTTCCATATATACTTCTGTAGCTTTCTCCGGCATTTGGTTGTTATCGTATATGTCGCCTAACAACTTGTAGTATCTACCGTTTTTGGGATATTCGGCAATTAGCTTTTTTGCGGTCTCGATTGCTTTTTCAGCGTTGTTAAGTTTGAGCAGCAATTGTATTTTGCGCATCAGCAGCTCTTCGTCATCTACGTTTCTTGCGATGGCTGTATCAGTATATCGAAGTGCATCTCTCAGCAGTGATGCTTTTTCGTAACACTCAGCAGCCGATATTGCATATTCGTCATCTTTACCGTCGGCATCCGAAAGTTGTGCAAATGCCAAAGCAGCTTCTAAGTTCTTACCAGTAGTAGCCAATATGGTAGCATAAGTTTCTTTGTACCACTTATTAGTGACATCTAGGGTCATGGCTTTTTTTATACTAGATAAAGAAAGTTCGATTTGTTTCTCTTCGGCATAAATTCTTGACATTTCAAAGTGTGCAGCTGCAACCTCCGGCCTTACGGCTACAAACTGTTTGAACAGTATTAACGCATGTGTGTTGTCTTCTTGTTTTCGAGCTTTTAGTGCATCAAAAAATAATTCATCTGTTTTTGCCCGTCTGCCTTGTTCGGTTTCTACAGTATCGCCTGTAGTTATGTCTACAGTTTGAGCAGTGGCAGCAACACTGAAAAGTGAAACTGCTACCGCAATGGAAGCTATTAATATGATTTTGCTCATAAATCGGTCGAAAAATCACCCAAGCTCAATTCAGCTGGTTTTTTCATGTAAGTTACGTGTTTGCCCAACATGGAATTGTCAATACATGCATTTTTAACATTACTATCTGCCTGTATAATGCTGTTTGTGATTCTCGAATCCATAACCGTCACGTTTTTTTCAAGAGAAACTAAAGGGCCAATAACGGAATTAGTGATCACTACCCCTTCACCTATAAAACATGGGGGGACAATCACAGAATTTGTAATAATTGCAGTAGTGGCTACAAGATGCTCGGTATCTTTTTTAATTTCTAATATACGGCTATTAGTATATACAGTTGCGTCTTTGTTGCCGCAATCCAGCCATTCTTCGACCTGTCCGGTGTAAAATTTCAAATTATTTTGCAACATATGCTCCATAGCGTCGGTGAGTTGATATTCACCTTTTAGCATGATGTTATTGTCAATTAGTCTCTGTAGTTCTTTTTTAAGATTATTACCATCTTTAAAATAGTACACCCCTATGATTGCCAAATCAGATACAAAATCTTTAGGTTTTTCAACAAATGCTTCAATCTCGTTGAGTGCATTGAGTTTCACAACACCAAATGCACTTGGATCTTCCACTTTTTGTGTCCAAACTATTGCTTCCTTTTCTGTATCAATACTGAAAGTAGCTTTAAACAGCGTATCGGCAAAAGCAATAAAAACATTTCCGTTAAGTGTATCGCCAGCGCACAAAATAGCGTGAGCGGTTCCTAGCGGCTGCTCTTGGTAGCATATTTTGCCCTTGGCACCTAACTTTTCAGCAACCGATACCAGATGTAGTTCAACATCTTTGCCGAATGCAGGGTTTATAACAAACGCTATTTCTTCTACTCTTTCGTTACTGGTGGCTATTATATCTTCTACCAGACGTTGTACAATAGGTTTTCCTGCTACAGGCAAAAGTGGTTTAGCAGTGGTGAGAGTGTGAGGTCTCATGCGCTTGCCCATTCCAGCCATCGGGATAATTATGTTCATTTTGGGTAGTTATTTTAGTTGATGATTACGAATTGTTGTTAGATTGATTCAAATGTTATTTCGTTCCTGAATGACCGAACCCACCAGCACCTCTATCTGTATCGGTTAGGCTGTCTGTTATTTGCCAATTAATGGTCGTGTATTCTGCGACAATTAACTGTGCTATTCTTTCTCCATCTTCTATCAATTGTTCTTCGGTAGATAAATTGATGATACCGACCATTATTTCGCCTCTATAATCACTATCTATTGTGCCTGGGGAATTAACTACTGTCAGGCCCTTTTTTAAAGCCAGGCCACTTCTGGGGCGAACTTGTGCTTCGTAGCCAACAGGCAAGGCAATATAAAGACCAGTAGGTACTACCATCCTTTCTAAAGGTTTAATGACTATTGAATCTTGTATCCAAGCCCGAAGATCCATACCAGCACTACCAGATGTTTGGTAGGCGGGAAGCGCATGCGGCGATTTATTTATAATTTCTACTTGTGTCATAAATTAGATTGGCAAAGGTATATTATTCCTTTCACCAGTTGAATAAAAAGTACAACAACTAATCTGCTTAAATGAATGTTGTTTTATTTATGCAGTTGTAGAAATTGTTGTCATTGTTTTGTAAAGGATCTAGTTCGTTTTTTAACTTATATTTTTAAGATGCAGACGCAGATGCCTCTGCAATTACCATCATTTCTGTTATCTTTGTTTGCCTTATTAGCGCTACAATAAATGAAAAAAATAATAGTATCCTTAGCAGTTGCATTTACGCTTTTATTTACTGCTTGTTCAGAAGATTTTGATGTTGCTGCACCCTACAAAGACATTTCAGTAGTATATGGTTTTTTGGATATGGGCGATACGGCTCATTATGTAAGAATACAAAAAGCATTTATAGATCAGGAAAAAAGTGCGGTAACCATGGCGCAAAATGCTGATTCTAATTTCTACTCTGACATCAATGTTCGAATTGATCGTTATCGTGTGTCAAAAGTAGGTGGTATAAATCCCTATGTTGATTCTATACATTTGACTAGGGTGGACCTAACTCAAGAAGGGTATCCAAAACAACCAGGTACTTTCTTTAATTCGCCCAATTATGCCTACAAATTTAACGATGTAATTGATCCTAAATTTGTATACAGGCTAAAGATCACCCATTTGTCGACTGGCAAAATTGATTCTGCAGATGCAACTATTGTCAATAATACTATTGCTTCCTTCAACGTACCTGTTTTAGATGATATTAATACTAATCTTGCAGGAATGAGTTTTTACCGAACAACTAAAGGGAGTAATTTCGCTGTAGATGCAACCTATAAGCCTGAAATTGGCTTTGATTTTAACGGACTTACTAGTCCTGCGAATATTGCTCAAACCATTGTTAGGTTTAATTGGGAAGACTCTAACATCATTACCAAAACCAAGACTTCAAGATTTTACGATCACGATGCGGGTACACAATTGTTTGCGGGTACACAATTTGAGTTTAAAATGGAAAATACTTCGCTTTATAACGCATTGAGCACTGGTATGGGTAAAGCTCCGGATAATGTAATAAGGCTTATTGACCGTTGCGATATAACTGTTTATATAAGCACGCCAGATTATAATAATTACAGACAGGCTATGCTGGTACAGGGAAATGGATTGACAGGCAGTGAAATTGCGCCAGTATATACTAACGTTAAAGGCGAAAATGTTTTAGGATTGTTTACTTCTAGAGCCATGAGAACAGGAAAAATTACTATTACCGATAGAACCGTAGATTCTCTTGTTATTAGCCCGTTGCTTACACATACAAATTTAAAGGGAACTCGCTACTAACAATTTTTTTTAATTAATTTTCAATAGTTATTGTTTAATGTTTTTTTTTAAATACCTTAGTTAACTTTGGCACCATGAAAGGTGCCATTTTTTTTGTCCTATTTATAGTTGGTTTTACGACGATATCTTTTAGTCAGAATGTCGTTGCGCAAGATGGTCTCGCACTGAAGTATCTAGTAAAGTTGCCCCCAAAACCGAGTAAAAATCCACCATTGATTATTTTACTTCATGGTTATGGAAGCAATGAGAAAGACCTTTTTGAATTAAAGAATTTTTTGCCTGAAGAATATATTATTGTCGCTGCTAGAGCTACCTACATACTAGGTGGCGCTAGTTATCAGTGGTTCAGTAAAGAGATGGTGAATGGAAAATATAGTGGCAATGCAGAACAAATGACAAATAGCAGAAACAAATTGGTACAGTTTATTGACCAATTGACTAGCAAATACCATGCTGATAAGGAACGGGTTTACCTAATTGGTTTTAGTCAGGGAGCAATGATGAGTTATGAAGTAGGTTTAACCAATCCGAATAAACTAAAAGGAATCGGTATTTTAAGTGGTGTATTGCCAGAATCGCTGAAGCCGCTGGTAAGTCAGGATAAGTCTCTTGCAAAACTTAAAATATTTGTAGCGCATGGCACAGCGGATAAAATATTGCTTTACGACGATGGGATGAAGGCAGCTAATTACCTCAGAACCTTAGGTTTGCAACCTGATTTTCATGGTTATAAAGACATGGGCCATACTATAACAAATAGTGTGTTGTCTGATTTACTAAGTTGGATCAAAAGTTAATCATTGATATTATCCATTACTAGAAAGGCTTACTGAAACATCAGAAAGCCTTTCTAGAAGAATTGATTATCGAAAAATTTGTTATATTGAAAATGCTTGTTGCACCAAATCTGCCTGTTCTGTAGCATGTTTTTTAGAAAAGCCTGTCGCAGTTGATGCACTGGCAGTACGGCTGATATAATTAGTAATGAGACTAGCAGAGAGTGAACTTAACTGAACCTGGAGATACCAAAGTGCGCCCATATTACGTGGCTCTTCTTGTACCCATGTCCAAGTAGCTTTTTTGTACTTTGTTTTCAACTCTTCTAGTTGTTTGATTGGCAAAGGATAAATCTGCTCTAATCTTACAACTGCAACATCTTCATATTTTTCTTCTAACTGTTTCTCGCTCAGGTCAAAATACATTTTACCGCTACACAACAGAACTTTTTTTACCTTTTCACTGTCTTTTATATTCGGGTCGTCAATAACTTCTTTAAACCCACCTGTTGTAAATTCATCCATTGCAGAATAAGAACGTGCATGTCTGAGATTTGCTTTTGGAGAAAAATTAACTAGTGGTTTACGGAAATTCCATGTTAACTGACGGCGTAATGCATGAAAGAAGTTAGCTGCAGTCGTAATATTGGTAATTACCATATTATTTTCTGCACAATTTTGCAAGAATCGTTCCATACGTGCGCTCGAATGTTCTGGTCCGCCTCCTTCATAACCATGAGGAAGAAGCATCACCAATCCATTCATATTCGTCCATTTTTGTTCCGCACCAGCTATGTATTGGTCTATTATTATTTGTGCACCATTTACAAAGTCGCCATATTGGGCTTCCCATAATACTAGACTGTTAGGATTTGCCATAGCATATCCGTACTCAAAACCTAAAACAGCATATTCGCTGAGAAGCGAGTTAAAGATGTAGGGTGAACCTTGATTCTCTTTTATTCGTGATAGTCTGTTATACGACTGATTAGTATTTTGGTCATAAATAACAGCATGTCTGTGAGAGAATGTACCTCTTTTTACATCTTCTCCGCTCAACCTTATGTCTCTTCCTTCAGCTAGTATACTCGCATAAGCAAGGAGTTCTCCTGTTGCCCAATCAACCTTTCCGTCTTTCTCAAATGCCTTTATTTTGTCTTGAATAAGTTTTTCTACCTTACGCAGAGGGCTAAAATCAGATGGCACTTGCATCAGTGAATCAAAGTAATGTTTGAACTGGTCCACAGAAATGGCAGTATTTGGAGAGTTTTCAAAATCAGAATCATTGGCTTTTTTCAACTCTTTCCACCATAATTCTGGTTTTTGGTATTTATAGGGTAGTGGTTTCTGTTTCACTTCATCCAATCGCTGCTGAAGGTCGTTCCAGAAAACTGTCTCCATTTCTTTTGCTAGTTGTCTCGCATCTTCGTCGGTGCGTTGGCTCAGATATTGAGTGTATACTTCCCGAGGATTAGGGTGTTTTTCTATCAAAGAATATAGTTGTGGTTGCGTGAACTTTGGTTCATCGCTTTCATTGTGGCCATGCTTTCTATAGCATACCATGTCTATGAAAATGTCCTCATTGTATTTTTGCCTGTATGCCATTGCTAGCATACTACATTTTACGACAGCTTCAGCATCGTCCCCGTTTACATGCAATACTGGACTCTGAACCATTGACGCTACGCTGGTACAGTAATCTGCAGAGCGGGCATCATCAAAATCAGTAGTAAACCCAATTTGATTGTTTATTACAAAATGAACAGTGCCACCCGTATTATAACCAGCAAGTTTGGACATTTGTAACAATTCGTAGATAATTCCTTGCCCAGCTATAGCTGCATCACCATGAATGAGAATCGGCAAAATTTTGTCATAATGCTTGTCATACAATGTATCTGCCTTGGCTCTTGCAAAGCCCTCAACAACAGGATTTACAGCTTCAAGGTGTGAAGGATTTGGTGCTAGCTGTACATTTATTTTTTTGCCAGTAGGTGTTACAATATCACTCTGAAAGCCGAGATGGTATTTCACATCCCCACTACCCATTGTCATGTCTTCAGGCATGTTACCTTCAAACTCCGAGAAAATTTGTTCGTAGGTTTTTTTTAGTGTGTTCGCAAGCACATTGAGTCTCCCACGGTGTGCCATGCCTATTACCACTTCTTGTACACCAGCGTCAGCAGCATCGTTAATTAATGTGTCGAGCGCCGCTATTGTTGCTTCACCACCTTCCAACCCAAAACGTTTTTGTCCTATGAACTTAGTGCTTAGGAATTTTTCGAAAATTACACCCTCATTTAGTTTCTCTAATATTCTTTTTCTTTGCGTCAGCGTTAGAGGCGTGTTCATTAGGGTTTCAAAAGTGTCCTGTACCCAATGACATTTTTCCGTGTCATTTATGTAAGTGTATTCAATACCAATATTACCAGCATAAATCGTATTCAGTTGGGAAATAATATCTTTAAGTTTGGCACCCTCCTTAAGGCCAATGAATTTGCCGGAAAAGAACGGAGAATCCAAATCTGCATCGGTGAGGTTAAACAGTTTGTAGTCTAAACGAGCATTCCTATCCTTTCTCTTTTTTATAGGGTTCGTAGTAGCAATAAGGTGACCACGTTTTCTATATGAGCGTATAAGTTCAAATACACCTAGTTCTTTTTCAAGCTGAGAATTTGTAACACCTGACTTGACGCCAGAATTACTATGATTACTGACTAAGTTGTTATTGATTGCAAAATCAAAACCCTCAAAGAATTTTCTCCACTCAGGGTCTACAGTTGCTGCGTCGTTTACGAATTCCTGATACAAAGATTCAATGTATGCAGGGGTTGGTCCAGTTACGTAAGAATAATCTTTCATCTGTGTGCGGTGCTAATGATTGCCGGCATGAAAAAGCGATGCCTTAATTAAACGATGCAATTTAAATAATTCGGGGGTAAAATGTTAGGGTGTTGGGATATTTATCTCTTTGTCTTGCTAAAATAAAGGTAATTTACACAGTTTTGTTTTTAATATTTTGCAAGGCTAGTTGATATATTTTTTTTATACTACTTTTCTCCTCGTTTTCTGCCAGTGCTGCGATTAAATTTGGCATATCTGGTCTGGTAGTACTTTCAGAAACAGCTATTCTACTTAAAGCAGTAGCTGCGCTCCATCTCACAACTGTACCAGCATGTTTTGTGTTTGACAACAAATGCTCTACTGCTATTGATGTAAGTTGAGGATATAATGATATTGTGTTTGCTATTACTTTAGCTGACTCCCACTTTATTCTGGGTGGTTTTGCTGTTAGTTGATCAATTATCCAGATTAACTGTTTCTCTGTAATTATACTTGGGAAAGATTGTGTTACGTATTCTATAGCCTCTATGCAACCAGCCTTAGTAGGATCCTTACTTTTCATTGCAAAGTGGATAAGATCCTCTGTTGTTATTGTTTTATTTTTTAGTATTTCTACTAATTTGTCTGTTTTTTCTTTAGGTTTTAATGTGCTATTCAATATCCTTTCGATTTCGTTCATTGGTATTAGAATATGTAAAAAATGCAGAAAATAAAAAGCGAACTTCTTGAATGAAGTTCGCTTTTCTAAAGTGATTTATCCTTGTTTTTAGTTTTTAAGTATATCTCTTGAAATAACCAATTTTTGTATTTCTGATGTTCCTTCGCCAATAGTACATAGTTTGCTATCGCGATAGTATTTTTCAACAGGGAAATCTTTGGTATAACCATATCCACCAAAAATTTGTACAGCGTCGGTAGAAACTCTGACACAGACTTCTGAAGCATAGTACTTAGCCATTGCAGATTCTTTGGTCATTTTTTCGCCACGGTTCTTCAAATCAGCTGATTGGTATATCAACATTTCAGACGCTTCAATTTGAGTAGCCATATCTGCAAGTTTGAAAGCGATAGCTTGGAAGTTAGCAATTGGCTGGTCGAACTGATGGCGTTCTTTGGCATACTTCAATGATGCTTCGTATGCACCTTTTGCAATACCTAATGATAATGCAGCTATAGAGATACGACCACCATCTAGGATTTTCATTGCTTGGTGAAAGCCAGATCCTATTTCACCCATACGCTGATCATCAGATATACGGCAGTTGTCGAAAACTAGCTCTGCAGTTTCGCTTGCGCGCATACCTAGTTTATTTTCTTTTTTTCCGGCATTAAAACCTGGTGTTCCACGCTCTACTATGAAAGCTGTTACGTTATTTTTGGCTCTTGGTTCGCCAGTACGAGCTAATACTACTGCTACATTACCGCTAATGCCGTGTGTGATCCAGTTTTTGGTTCCGTTAAGTACCCAACCATCACCATCTCTTGTGGCAGTGCAACGCATATTACCGGCATCGCTGCCTGTGTTGGCTTCTGTTAGTCCCCATGCTCCTATCCATTCTCCGGTAGCTAATTTCGGTAGATATTTTTTCTTTTGTTCTTCACTTCCGAAATACAAAATGTGTCCAGTACATAGTGAATTATGAGCGGCGACTGAAAGGCCTATTGAACCACAAACTTTTGCAATTTCACTGATGATTGTGACGTATTCGAAATAACCCATTCCAGATCCACCATATTCTGTAGGTACTAAAACACCCATTAGTCCTAATTCGCCCATTTGGCGAAATAAATCAATTGGGAATTTCTGAGTTTCGTCCCACTCCATCATATCTGGACGAATATATTTGTTGGCGAAATCGCGTATCATCAATGCTATCGACTCTTGTGACTCAGTATACTTAAAATCCATATTTAGCTCGCAAAAATATTTTTGATAATAAACAGCAATTTTACAACTTTTTTGCGAACCCAACAACCTTCTATACACACTGCATTATAATATTTGGATTAAACTTTGGCTATTTTTGGGAACTTAATTTCCCATTCTTCTAAAAATAGAAGAATCGCCGGAAAAAACGAAAAGTTCCGGAGGAATCCGGAACTTTTCAAAGAAGTTGATGTTCTTCATCAGTGTATTTTTTTTACCAAGATCTCTTTGGTGAAATCCACGTCAAATTCCATCATCTTCATTCACTCTACCAACAATCTTGAAATTACTTACATCCATTTTTCTGCAAACTTGCGAAATGTGTGTGTGAGTTCAACAACTATTCTTTCCTCAGTATCATATTTTTCTCCCAGTGCAGTATGTTCTGAAAGTAATTCGCCATCTATATACCCTGCACTTGATGCTTGCGCCTGACTGCTTATTTTGCTTAAATTGATATGTATATCATGCGATAGTTTGTCTATATTATTTGTTTGGATAACAAACTGGTTTTCAAAATGTTCTACGTCTTTCATTACGTCATCAGCACTATTTTTTCCTGCTAATTCGGTTAGCATGTTTTTCAGAATGCTGATTTCTGTTTTATAAAAGTTCAGCCCCCTAAGCCATCTGTTGTGCTCATTATTTACATGCGAAATGTTTACTTTTTTCATTTGTTTTAAGTTTTGTCAAAGATACATTCCTAAAAAAATGCTGAAGATGATGATGGTCATTTAAATAGATGATTGATGGTAGCACACATTAATAAAAATAATAAAAACTACAAATGTGTACTTATAATACAGTGACTATAAGCAGATTATTGGCTGATGTTTATCAATTTAATTGGAAAATAGTGAATATATTTTTGACCTTAAAAACGCAGAATGAAAAACACATTTGTACAAGGTGATAAGGCACGCCTGCTAACAGGTGGACCAGTGATGATAATTAGAGGACAACATTACGATGTCATAATGAATGAATACAAAACAGAGATTGTTGATTGCATCTGGTTTGTAAAAAATTGTTTTGGGAAAGAAGAGGTTTGTTATTCACCGTTCAGCGTAGATCAATTGATTAAAATACGCAATGTTTGATTTGGCTTATTTAGGATAAAAAAATACTGTTGGTGTAAATATATGTATATGTTGCTGCCGACTCGAAGAATATTTTTAACTGGTTTCCTTCTGAAAATCCTACCAAATCAATTCCTGACCATTGTCATGTTTTTGCTTGAGTAAGGTCATAAATAAGCGATTAGTGGTGGGATAGTTTTGTCGCGTTAAATAAAAGCAAAAATATGAGTGCATTGTTTGTATTGGTAACAGTGAGTATAGTAGTGGCAGGTTCTTTTTTGGGTGCTTTTATATGGAGTGTAAAAACTGACCAATATGAAGATAGGGAAGGTGCAGCCATGAGAATGTTATACGATGATGAAATACAGAAAATTAAATAGAATCTAAACACCAATTAATATAGAATATGAACACAGGAATAGAAGCGACACATGCTGGAGGTGCTTTACAAACCGATAAGTTTTTTTACGATAATAAGATCGTAAAATGGTTTGCATACGCAACTATAATTTGGGGCGTTGTAGGAATGCTAGCGGGAATATTAGCGGCATTTCAATTAGTATATCCATCATTAAACATGGGATACGCGCCCACTACATTTGGCAGAGTAAGACCAGTACATACTAATGCTGTAATATTCGCATTTGTGGGTAATGGAATATTCATGGGGGTCTACTATTCGTTACAGCGCCTGTGTAAGGCTCGTATGTTTAGCGACAAACTAAGTAAATTCCATTTTTGGGGATGGCAGTCTATAATTGTTCTTGCGGCACTTACATTGTTACTAGGTTATACTAGTGGTAAAGAATATGCTGAATTGGAATGGCCAATAGACATCCTGATAGCAATAGTTTGGGTAGCATTTGGGTGGAACATGTTTGGTACAATTTTGAAACGAAGAGAGCGCCACCTATACGTAGCAATATGGTTCTATATTGCCACATTTGTCACTGTAGCTTTGTTACACATTGTTAATTCTATTGAGCTGCCTTATAGTATGCTCAAGTCTTATTCTTGGTATGCAGGTGTACAAGATGCATTGGTACAGTGGTGGTATGGTCATAATGCTGTGGCATTTTTTCTCACTACTCCTTACTTAGGTCTAATGTATTATTTCATGCCAAAGGCCGCCAATCGTCCTGTTTACTCCTATAGACTGTCCATTATACACTTTTGGGCATTGATTTTCATTTATATTTGGGCTGGTCCCCACCATCTACTATATACAGCTTTGCCTGATTGGGCTCAATCTTTAGGTACTGTTTTTTCTATTATGTTACTTGCACCATCTTGGGGAGGTATGCTCAACGGATTGCTGACGCTACGTGGTGCATGGGATAAAGTAAGAGAAGATCCTGTTCTCAAGTTCATGGTTGTAGCGGTTACCGCATATGGTATGGCTACTTTTGAAGGTCCAATGCTTAGTTTGAAAAATGTAAACGCAATAAGTCACTTTACTGATTGGACAATTGCACACGTACACGTAGGAGCGCTTGGTTGGAATGGCTTCTTGACTTTTGGTATACTTTATTACCTGATACCAAGAATATTTAGAACAAAACTTTACTCTATAAAGTTGGCTAATCGCCACTTTTGGATAGGCACCCTAGGTATAGTTCTATACGTAGTGCCTATGTATTGGGCGGGTTTTATGCAAAGTCTAGCGTGGAAAGAGTTTACACCAGAAGGCACACTTAAGTATCTGTTTATGGATACTGTGAAACAAATGATGCCTTTTTATGCGATGCGCGGTGTAGGTGGTGTTCTATTTCTGGTAGGAGCTTTAATTATGTGCTACAACCTGTACAAAACAATAAAAACTGGTACCGTAATGAATGAAGAGGCAGCAGAGGCTGCTCCACTTAGTGATGTTTATGTGCCTCATGCCAAGCAACATTGGCATAGCTGGATTGAGCGTCGTCCTTTGCAAATGTTAGTTTTAAGTTTAGTGTTAGTAGCTATTGGTGGTGCTTTCGAAATGATACCAACCTTTATGGTTAAATCAAATATCCCAACAATTGCAAGCGTAAAACCATATACCCCACTAGAACTACAAGGCAGAGATATCTATGTTCGCGAAGGTTGCTACTTATGCCACAGCCAAATGGTTAGACCTTTTAGAAGTGAGGTAGTTAGATATGGAGAGTATTCAAAAGCAGGTGAGTTCATTTACGATCACCCATTTCAGTGGGGTAGTAAACGTACAGGTCCAGATTTGGCCAGGATTGGAGGTAAGTATCCTGATAGCTGGCACTTCAATCACATGTATGAGCCATCTAGCATATCACCTGGTACTATTATGCCAAACTATCCTTGGTTGTTTGAAAATGACTTAGATACAGCAGTTACTCCAGCTAAAATAAGGGCAATGATGACAATGGGCGTTCCATATCCTGCAGATTTTGATAAAGTTGCCAATGCAGACCTATTGAAACAAGCAGATGCAATAGTGGCTAATCTAGCTAAGGATAAAATTGGCATCAAAAACAACAAAGAGATTATAGCTCTTATCGCATATCTACAGCGTGTAGGAACTGATATAAAACTAGAGCAGAAAACAACTTCTAATAATTAAAATTCAACAATATGAAATTCATACATTATCTAGAGACGATTACGGGAGTAGGTATATACCCACTCACATCGCTCACTATGTTCTTTCTGTTCTTTGCTGTAGTAAGCACTTGGGCGTACAAAGCAGACAAGAAGTATATCAACACAATGAAACAAATACCTTTTCCAGAAGGGGAAAATGAGTAATATCTAACAATTTTAAAAGCAAGTATATGCTATTTCATAAAAAAACATCCTTTCTAACCGTAACCGCACTTTTGCTAACCATTTTTACCACTCATGCTGCAGAAGCCAATAGTGGGGTTAATGTGGGGTTTAATACCACCTTAATAAGTTTGGTTAGTTTAATATTAATCCTCCTATTTGTGATAGGGGTGTTAGCTGGTACGTTGCGCCAGTTAACGTTTGTAACACGAGAGAAAATGTACAAAGAAAAAACCGATAAAAGTAATGTAATCAAAACACTTATACTTTTTGCAGTAACTACATTTTCTGTTTTGTCTGCTTCTGCAGTTGATACAGTAGAAGTAGCCCCTGCACCTGCTATACAATCAATAGATGGAATTCCTGTAGAGGAGTTTTATGTTATTATTTCTGTAATTGCCCTTGAGTTGTTAGTCATAGGTGCACTAATGATTTTCATTAATGTGCTATTGAGAATAATTAGAAATACACCAGAAACTGAATTGAAAGCACAGCAAATGGCTAAGAAGAGTTGGTTCTGGGATAATTTCAACAAGGCAGCCTCTTTGGAAAAAGAACAGGAAGTATTACTGGATCATAATTACGATGGAATTCAAGAGTTGGATAACAGTTTACCTCCTTGGTGGAAATATGGTTTTTATCTAACCATCGTTGTCAGCGTTATTTACATATACAGGTTTCACTTTTCTCACGACGGATTGAGTCAGCAAGAGGAATATTTAGCGCAAATGCAGCAAGGTGAAGAAGACAAAGCAGCGTATTTGGCCAAATCCGCGAATAATGTAGACGAAAATACTGTTGTCTACTTGACTGATGCTGCATCGATTGCAGCCGGGAAAGATATGTACGGTAAGTCTTGCGTGGCATGTCACCTTGCGGACGGTGGCGGTAGCGTAGGGCCAAACCTCACAGATGATTATTGGCTACATGGGGGTGGTATTAAAGATATTTTCAAATCATTAAAATACGGTTGGCAAGAAAAAGGTATGAAATCATGGAAAGATGATTATTCACCTAAACAGATTCAGGAAATCGCAAGTTTCGTTAAATCATTAAAAGGTACCAAGCCTACAACTCCCAAAGAAGCGCAGGGTGATTTGTATGTTGAAGCTGGCGCGGTAATAGCCGTTGCAGATACAAGTGCAGCTAATGTGAAGAAATAACAAATAAATACAATCAAGATCATGTCAGTGTTGAAAGATAAGAATGAGTCGTTTAGGGATAAAGTAGCTACAGTCGATCAGAAAGGCAAAAGGATATGGGTATTTCCCCAGAAACCTGCAGGCAAGTTTTATAACATGCGCAACCTGGTCACGATATTTTATTTAGTACTGTTCTTTGGTTTGCCATTTATTAAAGTTGACGGACATCCAATTTTTTTAATAAATATACTTGAGCGGAAGTTTATATTATTTGGTCAGATATTTTGGCCACAGGATTTCTTCATTTTCGCACTTGGAATGGTGGTATTCATTGTATTTATTGCTCTTTTTACTGTTGTATTTGGGAGAGTTTTTTGTGGTTGGGCATGTCCTCAGACGGTTTTTATGGAGATGATATTCAGAAAAATTGAATATTGGATAGATGGGAACGCAGCGGAACAACGGATGCTAGAAAAAAGTGCGTGGAATAGCAAAAAAATCAGAAAAAGAATTACAAAATGGTTTGCGTTTTGGGTTGTGAGCTTTTTAATTGCAAACACTTTTCTCGCATACCTAATTGGAGTAGATGAACTTGAGAAAATGGTAAGAGAACCACTTGCTCAAAATATGGGTACTTTCTCAGCATTAGCGTTGTTTACTACTGTGTTTTTCTTCGTATATCTTTGGATGCGCGAGCAAATATGTACAGTTATATGCCCTTACGGACGTATGCAAGGTGTATTACTAGATAGAGATTCGATTATAGTAGCATATGATTATAAACGAGGTGAAGAACGAGGTAAGTTTCACAAGAATGAAGAACGTACACTAGGTGATTGTGTAGATTGTGCTCAATGTGTAAAGGTTTGTCCTACAGGTATAGATATTAGAAATGGCACACAACTAGAGTGTATTAATTGTACAGCATGTATAGATGCATGTGATCACATGATGGACGCTGTAGGAATGCCAAGAGGTTTGATAAGATATGCTTCTGAGAATAATATTTCGAAAAAAAGAGCATGGCATTTTACTTGGCGCATGAAAGCCTATTCAGTTGTGATGGTTTTATTGCTTAGCATCTTAGTTTGGTTACTTGCTAGCCGAACAGATGTAGGGGTAACAATACTACGTACACCTGGCCAATTGTATCAAGAACATCCGGGGGGGCAAATGAGTAATCTCTACAGCTACAAACTACAGAACAAAACTTTTTTTGATAAAGAAGTTAGGTTGCAACCTGAAAATTTCAAAGGCAGTATAAAATTGGTTGGTGAGAATAGTATAATCATACCCAAAGATGGTACTGTTACAGGAACAATGTTCGTCTATGTTGATAATAGCGATGTAACTGGTAGGAAAACAAAGTTGAAAATCGCAGTTTATGAGGGTAATTCAAAGATTACAACAATTTCTACATCTTTTTTGGGGCCTTTTGGAACAGGTAAATAAAAAATATAAAATATGAAAGTTAGTTGGGGATGGAAAGCCGGGTTATTGTACACATCATTTGTGGTGATGATGGTATCAATGGTGGTAGCTAGTAGCAGACAAAAGATTGATTTAGTTTCAAAAGACTACTATAAAGATGAGATAGAATATCAAGGTGTAATAGATGCTGGAAGAAATCAATCGCAGTTGTTAGCACCTTTAGTAATTAGAGCTAACGATGTACAGGTAACCGTTGATTTTCCCGACGTCTTTAAAGATAAAGTTCTTAAAGGTGAGGTATATTTCTACTCGCCAGTTAATGACAAATGGGATTACAGAATAGAGCTAAATACAGACAATAATAGAATGTCTGTAGATAGAAATAGATTACAAAACACGAGATATACAATAAAAATAAAATGGGAAACCGAGGGAAAAAATTACTATCAGGAAACTTCTATCAATCTGAACTAAGGTGGAAATTACAGCAATAATAATGGCCTTTCTTATGGGTTTTACTGGCAGTCTTCATTGTGCAGGTATGTGTGGACCTATAATATGGATTATGCCTTTTCAGGTTTTCTCAGGTTTTAAGAGGATATTGGCTATACTGTTATATCATTTCGGTCGCATATCTGTTTATGCGCTGATGGCCACCGCGTTATATTCCTTCAAAGAGTTTTTTAATCCTAGAGTGCAGCAATATGTGTCAGTATTATCTGGTGTATTATTACTTATTGCGGGGATAATTACATTTATACCTGGTCATCGGGTTAAATTCAAGCTGCCTTGGAGCGAAAGAGTAAAAAGAATGTTAAGTAAAGTAATTGGTAATCCTAGTTTAGAAGCTATCACTGCAGCCGGTATTTTAAATGGTTTACTACCATGTGGATTAGTTTATATGGCACTTTCAGCCACACTAGCAATGCCTTCTGGTGTCGCAGCAGCATTGTTAATATATGTGTTTGGAATTGGTACACTTCCAATGCTGATTGGGATTACATTTTTGAAAACTAGAATGAATATATTAAGAGGAGTGAGTATAAATAGATTTGCACCGGTCATAGTTTTTTCATTTGGTTTATTGTTTGTTGTCAGGGGATTAAATCTTGGTATTCCTTATCTGAGCCCCAAAGTAGAAATTACTGCAAAGGAACTAAAATCGACTTGCTGTCATAAAAAGTGAATACAAGCTATTTTGCTAATGGCCGCGTCCATCTAATCTGCATCTTTAACTATTAATTTATTTCGCAATTTTTTTTTGGAATGAGGAATTATGAGCAACAAAATGGCACAAACATATTGGTTGGCCAGTTTTTTGGCTTAAATTTAGGCATGCCATTCACAACTCTTGATAATTCTACATTTCAGGCCTTGTTTAATTACGCAAGCATTGGAATACTTGTTACTGATTCCAATGGTGTAATTCAGATGGCAAATAAATATGTAGAACAACAATTTGGATATTTTTCAGATGAGCTTACGGGCCAAAAAGTTGAGTGCTTGATACCATCAAGATTTTCTCATAGACATGTACATCATAGAGAAAAATTTAGTTCCGATCCGCACAGTAGACCTATGGGGTTGGGAATGGAGCTAGCTGGTTTGAAAAAAGATGGTTCGGAATTTCCAGTAGAAGTTAGTTTGGGACACTACAAAATAGAAGGTAACAGTTATGCCTTAGCCTTTATTAATGATATAACTCAGCGAAAAGAAACTGAGCAAGCCATAATCCAATTAAATGCCCATTTGGAAGAAAAAGTAAAAGAAGGATCCCAATCGCTTGCCATAACGGTAGCGCAATTGGGAAATCAGATTAAAGAAACTGAAAGAAAGGATGCTGAACTTCAACGTGTCAATAACTTTTTGAACAATATTTGGAATCACGCGGGGGCAATTATTTTTGTGTGTGATACAAATGGCTTATTGCAATTTTTTAATCCATCTGCTGAGAAATGGTTGGGATATAATTCTGATGAGGTAATAAATAAAATGTCGATTGCCTCTTTTCATTTGGAAAGTGAGTTACAAAACAAAGCTCTTGAATTGTCTAATATTACTAGTACAGAGGTCAAAGCAGATTTTGAAGTATTCACAACAGCATCCAAACTTAATTTAGGAAATAATCAAGAATGGCATTATCGAAGAAAAGATGGTTCTACTTTTTATGTTTCGCTTAATGTTACCCCTTTAAGAGACAGTTATAACACTATATCGAGCTATTTAGGTATTGCTATAGATGTGTCTGATAAGAAAAAAGCTGAAATTGAGATTTTGACTGCTCTTGAGAAGGAGAAAGAATTGAACGAGCTTAAATCTAGATTCGTTTCGATGGCCTCACACGAATTTCGTACTCCGTTAAGTGCTGTGTTGTCATCTGCATATTTGCTATCAAAATATGTAAAAGCAGAAGAACAGCCTAATAGAGAAAAGCACATACAAAGAATCGTTTCATCAGTAACTTCTTTGACTGAAATATTGAATGATTTTCTTTCTGTAGGTAAAATTGAAGAGGGTAATATCGAAGCCAAGCATACAGCCTATGATGTGCAAGCACAAATGCACGATATAATGCAGAATGTGCAACATTTGTTTAAGAAAGGCCAACATATTGATTATGTGCACTTGGGAAGCAACTCTACGGTGCATTTAGATCCATCGATGATGAGGCACATCATCACTAACCTTTTGTCAAATGCTATAAAGTTTTCCGCCGAAGATTCTGCGATAGAATTGATGACTAAATTTGATTCTGATAGACTCATTTTATCAGTAAAAGATAATGGGATTGGTATTCCCAAAGATGATTTGCAGAATTTATACAAGCGCTTTTTCCGTTCTTCGAATGTTACTAACATTCAGGGCACGGGGCTAGGATTACATATAGTTAGTAAATACACTGAGCTTCTAAACGGAGAAATATTATGTGAAAGTAAATTGGGAGAAGGAACAAAGTTTACTATTATTTTTAAACAAAATAACTGAACACTGTAATGAAGACGATACTGATTATTGAAGACAATGAAGATATCAGGGAAAATGTAGACGAAATTCTTACCCTTTCTAACTATGCTGTTTTGACAGCTCGAAATGGCAAGGAAGGTATAGAAATTGCAATAAACAAAAAGCCTGATCTTATTATCTGCGATATTATGATGCCTGGTATCGATGGATATGGCGTGTTGCATGTATTGCATAAAGACCCTCTAACGCAGTCTATTCCATTCATCTTTTTAACTTCAAAAAGCGAACGAAGTGATTTCAGAGCTGCTATGGAATTAGGAGCTGATGATTATATCACTAAGCCATTTTCTGGTAATGAGCTTTTAAATGCAATCGATAGCAGATTTAAAAAGGTTGAACTAATTAAAAAGAATTTGCCAGCAGACATCAGTGGAGTAAATGAACTAATGGGTGCTTTAGAAAATAAGAAATCTTTAAAAGAACTCACAGATCAAAGTAATACCAATACCTACAAGAAAAAGCAGCTCATTTATAAAGAGGGTAATAATCCTCATTATTTGTATTTCATCATTAGTGGAAAGGTAAAAACATACAAAACGCATGACGATGGTAAAGATTTAGTTATGGACCTATACAACACTGGCGATTTTCTAGGCTATCTCGCATTGCTAGAGGGTGGTGCTTATAAAGAAACTGCCGAAACAATGGATGAAACTGAGTTGGCGCTCATACCTCGAAAGGATTTTGAGGAGCTAATATATAATAGTCAAGAAATTGCCAGGAAATTTATTTCTATGTTAGCTAAGAACTTAACCGATAAAGAAGACCATTTATTAGGCATCGCCTATAATACATTAAGGAAAAAAGTTGCTGAAGCTTTAATTAGTTTGCAAAAAAAGTATCACATAAATAAAAAAGAACCTTTTTTGATTGATATTAGCAGAGATGATTTGGCTACAATTGCTGGTACTGCTTCTGAGTCATTAATTCGTACACTTAGTGACTTTAAGAGTGAACAGCTAATTGATATAAAGTCTGGAAAAGTGATTATCACTGATGAAAAAAAATTGCATAATTTGATTAGGTAATTCTCTGTTTTTCGTGTCTACACCTCATAAAACGTTACCTTTGGATGTAAATTATGGCAGTTTTTTTTGAGATAGACCATTTGCCAGCGTTTCGCAAAGCCGCTATCACTATAGGTACGTTTGATGGGGTGCACAATGGTCACAAAGCAATTTTGAAAGAAGTCGTTAATCATGCTAGTGCCGCAGGTGGAGAAAGTATATTATTAACTTTTGAGCCTCATCCCCGCAAGGTTCTTTTTCCAGATCAACCAATTGGTATCATCACTCCATTAAAGCAAAAAATTCAGTTAATACTCGACACAGGTATACGACACATTGTAGTGGTTCCGTTTACTAGTTTTTTTGCTAATATGACAGCTGAAGAGTATATCAGCAATTTTATTGTTCAAAGATTTCATCCTCATTCCATTATAATAGGTTACGACCATCATTTTGGTCATGACCGAGCTGGAGATATTAACTTGTTGAGACAATTTGCTAAACAATTTAATTATGAAATAGCAGAAATACCTGCTCAACTAATTGCTGAAGCGGCAGTAAGCTCTACCAAAATTCGTAATGCAATTTTATCTGGAAATATATCTGAGGCAAATGCAATGTTAGGGCGTATTTATTCATTTGTTGGTAGGGTAGTGCATGGCAATAAAATAGGTAGAACGATTGGTTATCCTACTGCAAATCTTCAACTCAATCATCCTGATCAAGTTTTGCCCGGCAATGGTATATATTCAGTAAAAGTAATTTATAATAGCTCCGTTTACATCGGTATGATGAGTATAGGATACAATCCAACTGTTACAACAACAAGAGATATAAAAATTGAAGTGAATATATTTGATTTTGATCATGATATTTATGACTGTGATATCGAAGTTTGTGTCGTTGCTAAATTGCGAGATGAAAAGAAATTTGAATCTTTGGATGCACTCAAACTACAGTTACACAGTGATAAAGTTGACACAATATGTAAATTTAATTTTTAATGTTTTTTTTAATTTATTAAAAATATACTAACTCTAATCATACCTTATTGTTTTTATGAAATTGAAAGTCAGTAAGTACCTATAGTTAGTTTTTTTCCGTTTTTTGTTATCAAAATTAAGCAGTAAATTGCGGCGCAATCGCTCAGGTCAGAGCGATTTATACTAATATACAATATGAACTTTCAACTAACTGAAGAGCAGGTGGCCGTACAGATGGCTGCTAGGGATTTTGCAAGAAATGAATTATTGCCGGGCGTAATTGATCGAGACGAACATCAAAAGTTTCCGGCAGAACAAATTCAGAAACTTGGAGAACTGGGTTTTATGGGAATGATGGTTGACCCTAAATATGGTGGCTCAGGTATGGACACCATATCTTATGTACTGGCAATGGAGGAAATTTCAAAAATTGATGCTTCAGTGTCTGTTTGTATGAGTGTAAACAACTCGCTTGTTTGTTGGGGACTGGAAAAGTACGGTAATGAAGATCAGAAACAAAAATATCTGGTGGAGTTAGCAACTGGCAAGAAAATTGGAGCATTTTTATTAAGTGAGCCAGAAGCTGGTTCTGATGCTACCTCTCAGCGCACTACAGCCGAAGATATGGGCGACTATTATTTATTGAATGGCACGAAAAACTGGATAACAAACGGCAATTCTGCTTCTTACTATTTGGTTATAGCACAAACCTACCCCGAAAAAGGCCATAGAGGTATTAATGCACTCATTGTTGAGAAAAATAGCCCTGGCGTAACAGTTGGTGCTAAAGAAAATAAGTTAGGAATTCGTGGTAGCGATACTCACAGCATTATGTTTCAGGATGTAAAAGTACCGAAAGCTAATCGCATTGGTGATGACGGTTTCGGTTTCACTTTTGCTATGAAAGTACTTGCCGGTGGTAGAATTGGTATAGCAGCGCAGGCACTAGGTATCGCAAGTGGTGCTTACGAATTAGCTTTAAAATATTCAAAAGAAAGAAAAGCGTTCGGTACAGAAATATCTAATCACCAAGCTATTGCTTTCAAGTTAGCCGATATGGCTACAGAGATTGAAGCTGCTCGCTTACTTTGCTTTAAATCAGCATGGACTAAAGATCAAGGGTTGGATTACACGCTCTCTGCGTCAATGGCAAAATTGTATGCTTCTGATATAGCACAGCGTGTAACTAATGAAGCTATACAAATACACGGTGGATATGGTTATGTAAAGGAATTCCACGTAGAGCGTTTGATGCGCGATGCTAAAATTACTCAGATTTATGAAGGTACGAGTGAAGTGCAGAGAATAGTGATAAGCCGTACTGTACTGAAAGGATAATACAATAAATTAATGCAATAAACATTACAAAAGCCATCCGAAGGGGTGGCTTTTGTAATAACATCGTTTCTTAATCATAGCAATTAATTTGCCCAAATGCATGTTTTTATTGGTGCAGCATTTGTGCAGAGTCTAGTTCTGAAGTTTGTAGCTCACACATAGTTCATTTTTCAGGTACAACGCATCTTTACAGTACAAAATACGTACCTTTGTGACTCTAAATTTCATATGAAGAATATTCGCAATTTTTGTATAATAGCACATATCGACCACGGTAAAAGTACATTAGCCGATCGTTTACTGGAATTCACCAAAACCATATCGCACAGAGACATGCAAGCTCAGGTGCTTGATGATATGGATCTGGAACGTGAAAAAGGAATTACCATTAAGAGCCACGCAATTCAGATGGACTATGAATGGAAAGGAATAAAATATACCCTTAACCTAATAGATACTCCTGGTCACGTAGATTTTTCCTACGAGGTTTCACGTGCATTAGCAGCTTGTGAAGGAGCATTACTATTGGTAGATGCCTCGCAAGGTATACAAGCACAAACTATAAGTAATTTGTACTTGGCACTGGATAATGATCTGGAAATAATTCCAGTCATCAATAAAATTGATATGGATGGTGCCATGATACCTGAAGTGACTGATCAGATAGTAGATCTTATTGGTTGCAAGCCAGAAGAAATATTGTTGGCTAGCGGGAAATCGGGTATTGGCATTGAAGAAATATTAACAGCTATCATAGAACGGATACCTGCTCCCAAAGGCGATCCAGAGGCTCCTCTGCAGGCTGTGATTTTTGATAGCGTTTTCAATTCTTTTAGAGGTATTATTGCTTATTTCAGGGTGTTTAATGGTACAATTCGTAAGAATGATAAAATTAAGTTTATACATACTGATGCTGATTATATAGCAGACGAAGTCGGTATAATGAAGTTAACACTTACACCTAAACAAGAAGTAAGTGTTGGGAATGTAGGATATATCATTACAGGTATCAAAAATGCTCGTGAAGTAAAGGTTGGTGATACAATTACAACAATTGCTAATCCAACTACAGACGCGGTACGTGGATTTCAGGAGGTGAAACCGATGGTGTTCGCTGGTATATTCCCTGTCGAAACCGATGATTTTGAAGACCTTCGTGACTGTATGGAGAAACTTCAACTAAACGATGCTTCTCTTACATTTGAGCCAGAAACATCGCAGGCGCTTGGCTTTGGTTTTCGGTGTGGTTTCCTAGGCATGTTGCACATGGAGATCATTCAAGAGCGATTAGAACGCGAATTTAATCAAACTGTTATTACGACAGTTCCTAACGTGAGCTTCAGAGCTTATAAAACACGTGATAAGGATAAAATGATAATTGTTAACAATCCTAGTGAAATGCCAGAGCCTAGCAGTATTGATAGGATTGAAGAACCTTTTATTCGTGCTCAGATTATTACTCTTCCAGATTACATTGGAAATATCATGAGTCTATGTTTGGGTAAACGAGGCATTCTTATCAATCAGCACTACCTTACACCAACTCGAGTTGAGTTAATCTTCGAAATGCCCCTAACAGAGATTGTTTTCGATTTTTATGATAAGTTGAAATCTTGTACTCGTGGTTATGCTTCATTCGATTATAATCCGTTAGATTATAGAGAAAGTGACATTGCCAAAATGGATATATTGCTTAATGGCGACCAAGTGGATGCATTGAGTGCATTAATTCATCGCAGTCGCGCTCAGGATTTTGGTAGGAAATTGTGCTCAAAACTAAAAGATTTGTTGCCCAAACAGCAATTTGTTATTGCAATACAAGCAGCAATAGGTGCAAAAATTATTGCTCGTGAGACGATCTCTGCCATGAGAAAAGATGTTACTGCAAAATGTTATGGCGGTGATATATCGCGTAAGCGAAAATTACTTGAAAAACAAAAAGAAGGTAAAAAACGTATGAGACAGATTGGCAGTGTTGATGTTCCTCAAGAAGCATTTTTAGCTGTGCTTAAGCTAGACTAGTCGCCTAATTTGTTTTCTTACACTTTCCGATTTTTAATTTTTCCACAGACATCGGTGTTACGACGGTTTGGTAATGTAATTTAGTTCTTTTCGCTTTTTCTGTTGATAAATTCGTATTTATTATCTTGAAAATATTGTAAATAAAAAGAGGTTGTCTCTAATGTCTGAGACAGCCTCTTTTTATTTGGATACCAGATGAAGAAACTTATAGTTTAAGCGAATTTTAACGCGTTCGAAAACCTTGTGATACAGCCTATTCTTTACGTTATTAAACATTTTTAGTTACCACCATCTTGAAATTTTTACCTTACTGCTGGTACACCAGTCTTACTATTTTGTTGCTACCATTTGCACCGTTAAAGCGCAGCATGTAAACACCATTTGTAAGACCTTCTGGCAATGGGATACTTGTAGTACCTGCTTTCGCTTCGTACTGTTGTAGCTGCTTGCCATCTATTGTGTAGATCACTACTTTACCTACCACATCCGTAGTTAGGTTGATAGCGCCAGTTGTAGGATTAGGAGATACGCTGAACACACTGTTGTCACCTTCTGTAGCTGCTGTCATACCAGGACGTGCTCCGCATAAGGTCACAGTTACCTGCGTTACGCTGATACATCCTGCTGCTTTGCTGTAAGTGATGTTTGCGGTACCAGTGTTTATACCTGTTACCACTCCACTGCTAAAGTTTACAGTTGCTTTGGTAGTATTGCTGCTGGTCCATGTACCTGCTCCTGCTGCATTGCTCAGTGTAGTAGT
>CAMDNC010000021.1 GCA_945902755.1 Flavipsychrobacter stenotrophus | reverse complement strand
CATCATGGTACAGTTCATTCTGGGTGTTTTGTGCACAATATTTGGAAGACAAATACAATACAAACTGGTGCATTTCCCCGGAACAATCTCTGTTGCTACATGCCGGTAATTGGACGATACCAACTCAATTGATAACAAAGTCACCCGATGCTAATAATTATAACACAGCATTACCTTATGGAACTTCACTATTTCACATGAGGTCTCCATTGCCGATAGATAGTGAAGTCATTCTAACGCAAGGATTAAGGATACTTACGCTACCTGCCGCTTTGGTAAACGTATCGCAAAATACGTTTACTCGAAATGCAACTGATGTTCGAGCTGCGCTGACAACTATAAAGGATGCGTCCGATATATCGAGAATATTACTTGATGGAGGGAAATCGGTTGTTGCTGGTAGACTAGTTGGAGCCTTCAGGAACATCAATCAAAATAGGATTGCTGATGATATACTAAAAACAATGCAGGCTGCGGGATATGAAGTACGTGAATCTGACCCATTTGAAGATCCAACACCAATGCAGTTATCTAATATGGAACAATCTCCCTACGGCAACAGGATTAGGTTAATGTGGTATAAATGGCGGGAAACTGTAATGAAGAATATGCCGCCTTCTCCGGGATTGCCATCAGATAAGCGGAAGTATATAAAAACATTAGAAGATGTTTTTGTAACCGATGCTTACCATTCGCTATCCATCGAAAAATACACTGTAACGCCTGAATTAATAGAAAGGGTACGGGACGGCAAAGGGGATGAAAAAGAAAATGATGCAGACCGGAAACAAAAAGATACCATGGCTGCAAAAGGGTATTGGGATGCATTTCAGTTGGTCGAAAAAAGCGTCATAAAGGTATTAGATGGAGAAAATGCAGGACGTGTAGCAGACAACGATCATGGAGGTTGGTACAGAGGGTTATTTGCACCCAGCGTTGCCTCAGGTATCATAAAAGCATCCGATTTGGCAGGCTATCGAACACATCAGGTATATATAGGCCAATCGATGCATGTACCGCTAAATAGAGAGGCTGTCCGTGATGCAATGCCAGTACTATTCGAGTTGCTGGAACAGGAAAATGAAGCATCGGTACGAGCTGTTTTAGGACATTTTATTTTTGTGTTTATCCACCCATACATGGATGGAAATGGAAGAATGGGGCGTTTCTTGATGAATGTAATGCTTGCCTCTGGTGGCTATCCTTGGACCGTAATACCGGTTGAAAGAAGAGTTGCCTATATGCAGGCTTTGGAGCAAGCAAGTGTACATCAGAACATCGAGCCATTTGCCCAGTTTATCGGCTACCTTGTAGGAGAGAGTTTGAAGAACAAGCCCGTTGCAAAAATATAAGCATCTTTGTCTCTGCGGTTAAATTTATGAAGCTTCAATAAATACGATGTAGCAGATCGTTAGCTCTTTCCTGCTTTATTTTTTTCATAAATCTTTTTCGCAAGGTCCAATAAGTCAATTTCCGTTTCATAGGCGCGAATTCTTCCGGAAAGCACGCCAAGTCTATATTCAATAGAATTAGAAATTAGCCGCCAATTAAGTGGAAAGAGAGCGGCATTTAGGATTTTTGATAATTGCTTTATGCTCTCTCTATTTGTTCTATCCAGCGTGTCATTAACCAAGAAGGTAACAACAATAAATTTTGATAAATCTGTTTTTGTAAACTCTAATTTTGTGTATCCTTCCTTTTCTACTTCCTTTTTCAGCATCCCCTCTAGTGCAGGAAGGTTGATCCTTTTTATTTTATCAACTTCGTACAGCTTATTTATGTCATTTTCTTTCCCTTCTTTGTCAAAAATGTGGGAAACATTTTGAAATAACGGTAGATCATGTAGTATATCAGGAATGCAAAGAAACTGCAAGCAATATTTTTTTCGGTCATCTTCATCTATGGGTAATTCCATTACTTCAGTCGGGTCGAGTTCCAAAAAATCCTCCTTACCACATGAGCTACATGTGTCAATCAGAGTGAGAATATTGTCTTTCCTTATTCTTGAATGTTCGAACCGACCTCCGCAGCTACACTTGGTTTCTTTTGCTTGGTATTCCTGGCCACTAGGATAAACAACTTTTTTAGGTTTATGTCCTGCCGGACATGAAAAGACAAACAAAATCTGTTCTTCAAGTGTGCTTTTAAAAAAATGGGAATCAAATAACATTTCGCTTTTACAAACATTACAATAGATATTCTGAGGAGTGGGAGTTTCCTTTGCTAGTCTTTCCTCACACAAATGCATTTCTGTCACGCTTTGGATAGCAGCATCTCTCAGGATGGCTCTTGAAATCGCTTCTGAAAAGAATTTAGCAACAGCTGGATTTCGGTCGATGGTAGATCTGTTTGATAAATCGTAGCTTGAGTAATCAGACCGAAGATTAAAACTGCTTGGAAATTCTTTCTCCAACAATTTGAGTTTTTTTATAGTTTCCCGATCATAGTTATTTATGTATTCCTGATTTGGCTGCTTTAATTGTCTTATAGTTGATGTCTCAACAAATCTTATTTCGTCTTTGTCTTTCATACTTGAGTCTTCCTGAAATTTTCTTGGTAAAGTAACGTAATGGCTCAAGATGATTTTACGTTTCACTAGGAATTTCACGAGGATTTAATGCAAATGGCTATCCTAAAAATGGGATTTAACGAACCTAAACTATGGTTTGTTAGCCATTTCCCGATTGTAATGAACATGCCAATTTCATACTCCTACTAATAAAAAATCAAAAGTCATTTTGTCTGTTAGTATATCTTATTACGCATTTCTGGCAATAGTTCACCACCATTATTGACCCACTCCGGCAGGCAATAAAAATTTCCCCGGACACCTTTTAGTTTATAGGGTATTAGCCGTCGAAATTTCATTGCTGCATTAAGGGACGGTGATATAAACTTTTCCTTACTTTCCTTTTCATGAAGCACTGGCTCCCTCCGCAACAGCAGTTCAATAATCTCCGTAGAACGCAACGGCTTATTTGCTTGAGTAACGATAAATACAAGCTTGCTCACCCATGTTCTGCTTTCATCGTATTTTTCTTTAGGGTATTCAAAAAGGTCAAGCAGCACCTGTAGTTTTATGTTTTCATTTTCCTTCTCGTATAGTTGCTCTTTTACTTTTCTTAGCTCAATCTGCGTGTCTTCAAGCTTTTTCTTGAGCCTATTAAGCCTGATATCCTGGTTTGATGGTGGATTTTGACTGTTTTTCTCCATGTTGGTAATGTGTGTTTGAACGCCCGCGAACATTTTCAAATCAAATCTATGGTTAATCTAAATAAATCGCTTGAAATTTGGCTTGAAATCTCACTTTAATCTAAATGCACCCACAAATAGTATACAAATTAAAATACTTTTAATGCAATAATGTAAATCGAGGAAATTTTGGACTGATCGAGGAAATATCGGCCTGATCGGGGAGAATCGATCCAATACGAGAAAGTGAGTTTTCCTACCGTTTTACCTTGCATCTCATTTCAAAAAATTATGACTATGACGATAGAACAACTAAGGAAGTACAAAGGATGCGAACATTTTTCGGATGTGGAGGCGCAAGAAATTGTGGGAAACTTAAGAACATTTGCTAAAACAATTATCGAAGTGTGGCACGATAATTGTATTGATAATCAACAGATTATGAATGATAATAAAATTAAAAACGACAATTCGCTGATAATCAACGAAATAAATAAAGCAGCATGAACGAGATATCGAAATTTGGCAGGTTTAGTAAAAAAGCTGGCAAACTGTCTATAACCAACAAGATAAAGACAGCCATTATATATACCCGTGTTTCAAGCAAGGAACAGGCAGATAACAACCTTAGTCTTGATGTGCAAAGAAAGGTGATTGAAGAATATGCCAAACGTAACGATATAGTGGTGCTGCAATATTTTGGTGGAACTTATGAAAGTGCTAAGACCGATGGCCGAAAAGAGTTCCTGCGAATGCTTGACTTCATCAAGAAAAACAAAGGCAAAGTAAGCCATGTGCTTGTTTATACCCTTGACCGTTTTAGCCGTACCGGAGGAGGAGCAATAAAACTTGCCGAGGATTTGAGGGAGAAATATGGGGTAACCGTATTTGCTGTTACTCAACCAACCGATACATCGAATGCAAGCGGCGTTTTACAGCAGAACATCCATTTTATCTTCTCGCAATACGACAACCAGCTTAGGAAGCAACGGGCGGTAGCCGGTATGAAAGAGAAATTTGATAAGGGAATATGGGTAACACGTCCCCCACAAGGCTATGACATCGTCAAAACGAACGGGGAGAGGAAGATAGTGGTCAATGCTATTGGTAAGAAGCTTCGAAAGGCCTTTCTATGGAAAGCTGATGGGTTAAAGAATGAGGACATTATTGAACGCCTCAATGCTATGGGCATGTCCATGTACAAACAACAACTGAGTAAGGTCCTCAGGAATCCTTTTTACTGTGGTCTGGTTTGTCATGGGCTAATGGAGGGTAGGGTAATAGCAGGTACACACGAAAAACTGATCTCGCAGGATATATTCATGAAGGTGAATAAGATCAATGAGGAGGCCGGTGGATATGGCGTTCCACATAAAAGAGAGCGGGAAGCATTGCCACTGAAAATCTTCGTCAGATGTGCTGCGTGTAACGAACCTTTTACGGGATACATAGTAAAGGCCAAAAACCTCTGGTATTACAAGTGCCGTAAGAATGGCTGCAACTGTAATAAAAGTGCCAAAAAATTGCATCAACTATTTCAGGACTTCATTAGCCAATATTGCCTGAAGCCAGAACTTACAGAGCCGCTAAAAGCTGAAATTATAGAGGTATGGAATGAGATCAATAAAGAGAATGTAGAGCTTGAAAAGAACTACAAAGAGCAATTGAGTGAAGTCAACAAGAAGCTGGATAAGATCGAAGAGAAACACTATGTACTGGAAGAAATGAACAAAGAAACCTTCCAAAAATTCTACTTCAAATACAAGCAGGAACAGAAAGAAGCCGCCGATCAATTAGCGAAAGTCACTTCAGAAATATCTAACCCTGAATCGATTGTCGAAAAGGCTGTAACAATTTCTACGGAACTCAATACAGCATGGGCTTCCGGCGATGTTAAGAGAAAAGAACAGCTTCAAAAACTACTATTTCCCGAAGGAATTGTGTACGACCTGAAAAACAACACATTTCGAACCGACCGGGTGAATGTGATTTTTATGCTTATGGCTCAACTGGCAAACAATACAGGGGCAAATGAAAAGGGACAAACAAATGCTCTAGCATGTTTGTCCCTTTCTGCGGACTGGACGGGACTCGAACCCGCGACCTCCGCCGTGACAGGGCGGCATTCTAACCAACTGAACTACCAATCCATGTAGTTGAGTGTTTTGACTATTTTTAGAAGATTTCCCTGTATTTAAACAGGATAATCCAATGCTTTTCTAAAGAACTTCAGCACCGTTATGCGCTGTTCGGGGTGCAAATATACGAGGGGATTTCAGAAAACAAAAATGTTTTTAGAAATAGTGTCACATAATTTTTGAAGCTATACACCCTTACCTCCCTCACACTTGCTGCATTAGTTGTCCAGCTTCACTTCCATTAGTTTTGGCCAGTTTTTGCCTGTTATAAATATCCTGTTGGTTACTTCATCATAGGCTATACCGTTCAACACATCGGGTGCACCCTCATATCCTGATAAGGGGGGTATACCCGTGCGCTGCCTAAGGTCGCCAAGATCGGCACGAGCAACTACTTTTCCTGTGGTGGTATCTATTTTCAGTATGCGATCAGTCTGCCACTGGTTGGCATAGATATAACCTTTTATAAGTTCCAGCTCATTTATCTGATAGGCTGGTCCGCGCTCGTCGGTTACAGATAGTTGCTTTACCACTTGCCCAGTTATGGGGTCCTTAAAGTAAATTATATTACTGCCGTCTGAAAAAATAAGATGTGTACCATTATTAGTCATACCCCACCCCTCGGGTGTATGAAATGAAAATGTAGCCACTTGTTTCAGTGTGGCCAGGTCATATACAAAACCTTTACCTTCTTTATAAGTAAGTTGATAAATCTTACCGTTTAGTATGGTCATTCCCTCGCCAAAGTACTTAGCGTCCATTTTAGTACTTTTTAGCACTTTGCCAGTTGTCAGTTCTGTCTTTCTTATATCAGACATTCCATACTGACCTATACTTTCGTACAAGTATCCGTCGTTAAACTCCAACCCCTCCGTAAATGCAGCAGGGTCGTGTGGATATTGGTTGACTATGTCATAGCTCATTACTGCAGGGATATCTACTGTAGTTGGCACATCAGTAGTGTTGGCAGCTTGGTCGTCAGGTGCTTCATTGTCCTTGCAGGCTGCCAATGCTGTCAGCAGCATTATTACAGCTACTTTACTGTATTTTTTCAGTTGTGTCATATCTCTTAAAGCCTATTGGGTTTCGGGGTATTGGTTTGTTTTCTAGTGCCTGCTCTCCATTTTCATCATTTAAACGGGTCATGCCAGTGAAACTGGAGTAAAAGGCAGCTTCCATACCCCTGGTTACAATCTCTGTTACTATATCATTTGTTAGAGCCTCTGGTTCTTCAATTATAGCTATGGTGCTGTATTCGGGTTCTTCTTGATCAATATCGCTGTAGTGAGGACGCAGTAACACCAGTATTTGCCCTGCGATAGTGGGTGTAAATGATATGCTAAAACCCTCTTCAGAATAGGTTTTGCGCTCACCCATACTGTTCCTGAATGTAACGAGTACGGGCATAGCACCGGTCCTGAAAGTAAGTGATGGCATTTTGGAGCTTGTTCCTCTTATATCTTCATTAAACGCATGTAATGTATCTACAAAAAATCCTTGTTTGTATTTTGCATTTTCATTCAGGTATTGTGCCATTCTTTTCAAATGCTCCCTTACCCCTTCATATCTGTGCAGCCATTGATCCCTTCTGCTTTGCACCCTTGTTAGCCCTTCGTCATAGAGATTGGCTACTTTCAGTATTTTATCAAACATACTTTAGCATTTTTATTGCATTACTATTCACTAGCATCGCAAATCTGGTAACAAAGTGCAAAATAAGGTTTTATATACAATACCCGAAAAACACCTTTTGACCAGATATAAGTAGCGCTGTATTACAGCTAGTTACACCCTTATTGGAATTGTATATTAATCATGCAGTATAATGTCTGTATCTTGCCGCAATATCTGCGCGAAATAGTTGATTGTTATCATGCATAAACAGGTAAATACTATATATACTGCCCTTATTTTGTTGTTGCTTGTTTCCTGCAACGATGCCGCTGACTTACCTGCTACGGTAACATTTACTGAGCACATAGCACCAGTACTGTATAATAACTGCACTATTTGTCACCGCCCAGAAGGTAGTGCTCATTTTTCACTGGTTTCCTATCAGGAAGCCAAAAAATATGCAGCGGCCAATGAATATGTTACCCGCCAACGCATTATGCCGCCGTGGCCAGCAGACCCACACTATACCGAGTTTACAGGTCAGCGAGTACTTGATGACAATGACATAAAACTATTTGAAAAGTGGGTAAAAGATGGCACCCCTATGGGACCCGAAGAAATGCTACCCAGCCTACCCAACTATCCATCAGGGTCAGACATTGGCAATCCTGACATGCGCATACCTGTGCAACCTTACCTTTTGTCTGCCAATAGCCTAGATAAATTTTTATTAGTTAAGGTACCTTTTGAGCTACCAAATGATACGTTTGCAAGTGTAATAGAGTTTATACCGGGGCGTAGAAACGTGGTACATCATGTGAACGGCGACATGGTGAAATATGAGTTTGATAAAAAGAAAACAGTATTTGAAGGAGAGCAGATTTTGGATATGGCTGCAGATACGGCTACACTGTTGCAAGCCTATCAACGCCTAGGTCTGCCCAATGATGATGGCACATATCCTACTCTTCAGAAATCTGTAGTAAACTATTTGCCTGGTGTTTACGGACAAATATATCCTCAGGGTATAGGTGGATATAAACTACCCCGAAAAGGCGCGTTTCTGCTCAATGATTTGCATTATGGATTCACCAACAACGAATCTATTATGGATAGCTCCTTTATCAATATTTTCTTTACACCGGTCCCTCCCAATAGACCAGTAAAGGAATTTCAGTTGGGTACACTAGGCGTAGCTCCCGTAGAGCCTGATATGCTTATCCAACCCAATAAAGTGAAAAAAGTTTATAGTAGATATACTATACCCGCTGACATATCAGTGCTTACGCTCAATCCACACATGCACCTACTAGGCAAGAGTTTCAAAGCTTATGCATTACAACCAAATAGAGATACTATACGGCTTATATCTATACCCAATTGGGACTTTAATTGGCAATACTTTTATACTTTTAAAAAAATGGTACATGTGCCCGCTGGCAGCACTATTGTAGCCGAGGGCGTATATGACAATACAACTCAAAACCTCAACAATCCGTTTAGCCCCCCAAAACTTGTCACCGACCAAAACGGAAGTATGAAAGCAACTGACGAAATGTTTCAGTTTATAGTGACATACCTACCCTACCTGCCCGGCGATGAACTTATTAGTTTAGACCGGAATTAAGTATTGCACAATCCCGTATTTTTGCAGCAGCAAACAGCTACCATATCATGAAATCTGTGTTCATAAATCCTTTTACTGATTTTGGGTTCAAAAAGATCTTTGGCGAAGAAGCTAGTAAGCCATTGCTTATGGATTTCCTGAACGCATTGCTACCCGCTAAAGATACAATTGCAAATCTGTCGTTTAAAAACACGGAACAATTAGGCCAAACAGACATTGACCGTAAAGCAATCTATGATATATACTGCGAAAACGAAAAAGGTGAAAAATTCATTGTAGAACTACAAAAAGCCAAACAAAACTATTTCAAAGAACGAACCATATACTACTCCACATTCCCTATCAGAGAGCAGGCAGAAAAAGGTGAATGGAACTATGACCTCAAGGCAGTGTACTGCATAGGCTTGCTCGATTTTACCTTTGACGACTACGAATCTGAACCTGAGCGAAGTAATGTACTACACGAGATAAAACTCAAAAACCAACAAGGAAAAACATTCTACGATAAGCTCACTTACATATACCTAGAAATGCCCAACTTCCGCAAAACGGAAGCTGAACTGAATACTAGGCTAGATAAGTGGCTGTATTTCATCAAGCACCTCGAAGACTTCAAACAAATACCACAAATCTTCAACAATGAGGATGTCTTTATTACCGCTTTCAATAAAGCACAACTATCAAAACTTGACCATACAGAACTGGCAGGATACGAAAACAGTCTTAAAACCTATCGCGACCTTAAAGGTGTGATAGACACAGCCAGAGAGGAAGGAAGAGAGGAAGGAAGAGAGGAGGGAAGACAAGAAGGGAAACTTGAAGGAATAATTAAAGTTGCTACTGCCATGAAACAAAATGGATTACCTACTAATGTTATTGCCCTTACCACCGGACTTACAGAAAACGAAATAGAACAATTGTAATAACTAAACTAAAAATCGACAAAGATGAAGAATGGAATGTTGAGTCTGGCAATTATAGCTGCCACTTTATTATCGGGCAACACTTTTGCTCAAAAAAAATCATTACAGCCCGGCGATATGTTGCCTACTTTAAATGAAACAATGAAAAATGCTGGCGCTGGACTAGATATGGCTTATGATAAAGCCGCAGGAAAAAATGGTTTACTGGTCGTATTCTCTTGTAATACTTGTCCGTTTGTAGTGAAAAACGAAAGTACTACTCAGAAAACGCTTGAATACGCCAAATCAAACGATGTAGGTGTCGCCATTATCAACTCAAATGAAGCCAGAAGAGAAGGTGATGACTCTTATGATGCCATGAAAAAATACGCAAAAGCGCAATCATACACAGTGCCATACCTTGTTGACAAAGACTCCAAACTGGCTGATGCTTTTGGCGCTAATCATACACCTGAAATTTTCTTGTTTGACAACACGAATAAATTAGTTTATAAAGGTGCTATGAACGACAACCCAGGCAACCCGCAAGATGCAAAAGAAATGTACATTTTCTCCGCCATTGATGCTGTTGTAGCGGGTAAAACACCAAATCCTCAAACAACAAAATCTATCGGGTGCAGTATAAAACGAAAATAACAACTCATTTTACTATGCGCTGTCCATCTATCTGGGCAGCGCATTTTCATTTGAATAACCCCATAAGTTTTTATTATATTAATGTTAAGGAATTATAAATACCCAACTGGTCTTATAATAGCAATTTCACAAATCAACGTATCTTTGAGCCCTCATGTCTGACGCACTAAAGCACGAATGCGGACTCGCCTACATCCGCTTATTAAAACCACTTTCCTACTACCACCAGCAATATGGCACAGCTTTTTACGGGCTCAACAAGCTATATCTGCTCATGGAAAAACAACACAATCGTGGGCAAGATGGAGCTGGGATAGCCACTGTGAAGCTAAATACTGAACCCGGTCATCAGTTTATGCACAGGCTTAGGATAGCAGGAGCGCAAGCAATAGCCCAAATCTTTCAAAATATTAGTCAGGAGGTAAGCGACCTCGAAAAAATGTACCCCGAAATAATGCAGCATCCCGGCCTAATGAAGGGATACATGCGTTTTATGGGCGAGGTGATGATGGGACATCTACGTTACGGCACTCAGGGTAAAAACAATGTAGAGTTTTGCCACCCCTTCGTTAAACCTCACATCAACCCCACCCGCAACCTGACAATGGCGGGCAACTTTAACCTCATCAACACCGACGAGCTGTTTGCCAAGTTAGGGCAACACCCCAACAACACACTTAGAGAAAGTGATCTGGGGGCTATGATAGAAACCGTGCATTATCACCTCTGCAAGGCCGACGATTCGAACCCAGCCTCTCTTGACATAGAGGAGATACTCAAACAAGCTACTTTACATTTTGACGGTGGTTATGTATTCTGTGGGCTAATAGGAAATGGCGACAGTTTTGTGATGCGAGACCCTAACGGTATTCGTCCTTGTTACTTCTACCAAAGCGAAGAAGTAGTAATAGCCGCATCAGAACGAGCTGCCATCATGACTTCTTTCAATGTAACTCAGTCCGACATACACGAGCTGCAACCTGGCCATGCGATCATAGTCAGGGCAGATGGCACTGTAAGCAATGTAGCTATCCTACCCGCAGCCAAGCTTACCGCTTGTAGTTTCGAACGCATTTACTTCAGCCGCGGTAGCGACCCCGAAATATACAGAGAGCGCATGGCACTGGGTCGCAATTTGGCAGGAACAGTACTTAAGGCGTTAGACAATCATTTGAAACACACCATCGTTTCTTTCATACCTAATACAGCTGAAACAGCATTTTATGGCCTCATTAAAGGTCTAGAAGACTATCTTAAAGATATTCAGATAAAGCGAATACTCGCCCGGCCAGATATGCCAGAGGAAGAAATGCGAGCTCTCATACATCGCAGAGTGAGAATAGAAAAAATAGCTATAAAAGACGTGAAGATGCGCACCTTCATCACTGAAGACGCATCAAGAAATGAAATGGTACAACACGTATACGACATTACTTACGGCACTGTACAGCGTGGTGTTGATACGCTGGTGGTTATCGATGACTCAATAGTTCGTGGCACCACCCTTAAAGAGAGCATCATAAAAATGCTCAACAGACTAGGACCTAAGCGCATCATTATAGTATCATCTGCACCACAAATCCGATACCCAGACTGCTATGGTATAGACATGAGCCGTATGGGAGACTTTATCGCTTTTCAAGCTGCTGTGGGACTACTTACTGACTCTGGTAACGAACAAAAGTTACAACACATTTACCAACAGTGTAAGGACGCTGCTGTCAATGGTACACTACATCAGGTAAACTACGTAAAGGGTGTCTACGACAGTTTCACAGCGGAAGAGATAAGCGCTAAAATAGCTAAGATGCTTAAACACTCGGAAGTATCTGCAGAGGTTGACGTTATCTACCAATCTTTAGAAGGCTTGTATGATGCTTGCCCGCGCAATCTAGGCGACTGGTACTTCACAGGAAACTACCCTACACCGGGTGGCAATCGAGTAGCAAATCGTGCTTTTATGAATTATATGGAAAAACAAGAAGGAAGAGGGTACTAGACATTCCAACAGTATATACCCACTAAGAATAAAAAAGAGTGCATCACCATAGGTAATGTACTCTTTTTTATTGAAGAACTTACATTCCAATATTACTCTACTATCAGCTTATGCATAGTTGTCACACCATCAGCTTCTACTACTTTAATCATATACAGGCCCTTAACAAATAGCTTCAACGTTGCTTTCCCATCTGAGTTTGTATGCTCAGTTGATACAGTTTTACCTTGTACATCTGTAATGTAAATAGTAGCTTCTTTTTTGTCGGTACTCAGATACACCACACCCCCTTGCGCAGGATTAGGGTAAACTTTTACCCACCTGTTGCTACCTTCCAATTCTTTTACATTTACGGAAGTAATGGGGCTACCAGCCGAAAACACAAAATCCCTGAAATTGCGCAACATTCTTCCTTCCACCGTTCCAGAGCCATGAGCCACCACGCCTGCCGAAATATCTATTGATTTCAGCGCGTTGACATAATCAGCATTCAGTGCTATTATCAGTTTACCATCAACGGTTACACCAGTTACAGGTACTGTAGTTTTGTAGTAGTGCTGATCACCCAAAGAATGCACCTCGAAAGTCTGATCCAATCCAGATCCAGACTTACCTTCAATTGCTGCAAATCTGTAACCAGAAGCCCAGCCCCAATGCATATTAGGTGTTTGCAGCTCTAAAGGGTGTCCTGCTGGTCTTGTAGAAGGGTCGAGATGATTATTTGCTTCATCTACACCTATGTAAAATGACACTGCCGTCACATCAGTCACGTTCAGCGTACCCAATGCATCGACCAATGGCGTGCTACCATTAGCTAGTATGTAATGACCGGGCAAGGTCTTTATTGCGCCACCGCTGTGAGTAATGCTGATGCCAGATATGTAATACTGTAATCTGGTTACCTTAAAACTTTGTCCCAGATTATTATTGGCTATTTCATTAAAAGCGAAATCGCTTGTAGGCCCAAGCATATGGTTGATGTGCAGCTCCACCGGCACCTGCGCATGAGCGGCACTACTCAACACCAAACCACCTAGCAGAAATATACCTCTTAATATTTTAGATCCCTTCATACTCAGTTCATTTTTTTTCCAACGCTTCACTGATACTACAAATGTACGCTATTCGGCAAGACCATGATTATTAAGTGAGATGATTGTTAAAAACAAGAAAAATAAAATATCGCTCTTTGTCATTTTAGTAAATGCACATATCTTTGCACATGGCAATAAAATCGAAGTTTTACGGCGAAGGGCTAACATTTGATGATGTTTTACTCATGCCCGCTTACTCAGAAGTTCTCCCACGCGAGGTAAGCATTTCAACACAACTCACCAAAGACATACGTATCAACATACCCATGGTATCAGCTGCTATGGATACTGTTACCGAGGCACCACTAGCCATCGCACTGTCCAGAGAGGGAGGCATAGGAATCCTTCACAAAAACATGAGTATAGAGCGTCAGGCTGATCAGGTGCGTAAAGTAAAACGCTCTGAAAACGGGCTTATACTCGACCCTATTACCCTAAAACCAGACGCAACAGTAGGCGACGCACTGAAAATAATGAAGGAAAACCGCATTGGTGGCATTCCGATCGTTGACGACAACTTTCTGTTGGTGGGTATACTCACCAACCGCGATTTGCGGTTCGAAAAAAACAACCGTAAAAAAGTATCTGAGGTCATGACCAAAGACCGTCTGGTAACTGCACCACTGGGCACAGATATGCAAAAAGCAGAACGTATATTAGAACAATACAAAATAGAAAAACTACCTATCGTAGACAAAAAAGGCAAACTCATAGGTCTCATTACCTTTCGCGATACGTTACAACTAAAAAGTCACCCAATGTCTTGTAAGGATAGTATGGGTAGATTAATAGCTGGAGCTGCCATAGGTATCACTGCGGATATTCTAGAACGTGTAGAAGCACTCAAAAATGCGGGGGTAGATGTTATCACACTTGATAGTGCACACGGCCACTCCAAAGGCGTAATAGAAGCCGTAAAAGCCGTAAAAAAAGCATTCAAAACCCTACCCATCATAGCCGGCAACGTAGCCACAGCCGCCGGTGCCAAAGCACTGGCTGAAGCTGGTGCCGATGCGGTAAAGGTAGGAGTGGGACCAGGCTCTATTTGCACCACACGTGTAGTAACTGGCGCGGGCGCACCTCAACTCACTGCCATAATGGAGGCAGCTACTGCACTCAAAAAAACAGGCGTACCCGTTATTGCAGATGGTGGTATTAGGTACACAGGCGATATGGTAAAGGCAATAGCTGCTGGCGCATCATGCGTCATGGCAGGTTCTATATTTGCAGGCACCGAGGAAAGCCCCGGCGAAACCATTATTTACGAAGGTCGCAAGTTCAAGTCTTACCGTGGTATGGGCTCAGTAGAGGCCATGCAAGAAGGCTCTAGAGACCGCTACTTCCAAGATATGGAAGCCGACATCAAAAAACTGGTACCCGAAGGCATTGTAGGTCGTGTACCCTACAAAGGGCAACTCAGCGAAGTAGTGCAGCAGTTTGTAGGTGGGCTAAGAGCAGGTATGGGCTATTGCGGTGCCAAAGACATAGCCACCCTCCAAAACGACTCACAATTTGTACGTATCACCCCAGCCAGCATGGCTGAGAGTCATCCGCACGATATTGTTATCACCAAAGAAGCACCCAATTACAGTAGATAATAAGATGTTTAAATCTCCTCTACTAAAAAAGCGCAATAGCCCTCAGCCATTGCGCTTTTTAAATTTTATAACAGTGCATCTGCTCCACTACTCCACCAGTATCCGTCTGGTCATTACTGTTCCATCTGCATTGATTATCAGCAACACATACATCCCTTTTGAGGTATTGGGCATCACCACTTTTCGTTTACCTTCTCCTTCCTTGCTAATATCGACTTTCGCAGCTTGCCCCAGCATATCATGCACCGTTATCTCTTTAAACTCCCCCTCTTTCACCACTACCTCAAATCTACCGTTGCTAGGATTAGGATACAAACTTGCCTCATTGCGCTCAGTTATTTTAGGCACGCTTAGTGCAGTACACATACTGTCTATGTAGTTTTTCATGTAAGTATACTGACCGCAGCGATTCAAATTGGGGGCAGAATATATACAATCTGGATGCACAGAACCAGAACAATTTGGATGATACCTATTGGCAAACGACACCCATGCTCCGCCAGTATCAGGCGAAAACAACAAACTTTTATCAAACCCAAACATCCATGATCTAAAAGCATCACCTTCAAAACCATATAAGTAGTACTTATAATTACACTCCAGAAATCCCTGATAATGAGTTATAAGATTTCTGAACCATTCATTCCATGTAGCTCCATTATCAGTAGAGTACACCACACCCGACTCATAATAACCTACAAACAACACTATCGTTTCATTGCCTAAATATTGTACCTGATTGATGGAGTTATAGTAACTGTTGGCAAGAGTAGGATGATAACGGGTAGCTGCATAAAAAGAAGTGTCCTCCACCCAACTCATACCTCTATCTCTCGATTGATATAATCTGGTAGGAGAACCTATATACCGCTGCCCGACCAATGTATACCATAAATATGGCTGCACAATATCAAAATCCCTGATATACTCAGATGTATCTGCCGATGTAAAATTTGCAAACTGTACCAACCCTCCTGTAGTCTGGAAGTACAAATGACGCTTACCTGCCACAATTGTTGTGTCACCTACATAGTTGTAAAAGGTAGAATCGCACACATTATAGTCTCGTTGTGCCACGGCAACACTCGCAAAAAAACAGAGTACTAAGAGTAGAGTAATTATTCGCTTCATCAACAAAAGGTTTATGTAGTAGTAAATAAAGCATTATATACATCAAATATTATGCCAGCAATGCTTATGATATAAAAATACATCATCCATATCTGACATGAATCTTCGTTGATGATCTCCCTTACTCTTACTCAGAGAAGAATAAATCCCTTTTCGACATGTTACTGTTATTCAATAAGTTTATAAGTATTTCATATTTCACTATTCCAAACATATCGAACTAGAATGTGATTACTAAAAAAACTAAAACTCCATGATAAATCCTATTGCTGGTATCACCGTACCACTATTGTCGCTTAGCTGCACGGGTATGGCATTACTCGCATCGGCACGTAGGGGTTGACCATCGGTGGTGGCAAATGCTTTGTTGTCTTCTGTACGCTTGAATGTGAAACTAGGTGTAGAAGGTTGAATACTAGCATAGGCATTGCTGATGTCTAAGTAGAGGTCGAATGTCCACTTTTTGAAGTTCCATTTTTTGTCTATGCGTATGTCCATAGCGTTAAATGCTGCGAGGCGCAGGGTATTAAATCTCGTATAGTCGAGCACGCCTGTACCCAACGCCAGATAGTTGGCTTGTGATGTAGCCAAATCGTAGGGCGTGTAAGGTGAGCCTCCCTGATACCTGAACTTCACACCTAGCTCCCAATTGCGCTTAAACTTGTATCCTCCTATAAATGAAATCAACTGTCCGTTATCCCACGAGGCGGGTACATATTTGCCATTGGCATTAGTAAACTCGCTGTTGAAAACTGTTACTGCAAGTATAGCAAAGAAGTTCTTTGTTAACTTCTGCTGAAATTGAAACTCTACTCCATAACTTTTGCCTTCGCCGGTTGTAGTTATGGCTTCATTGCCCAGTACGTTGAAGTCGCCACCTTTGTTAGCCAACGAAATGCTATCTCTTACAGATACTGGGTAATAGTTATATACCTTGTAAAACCCTTCGAGTGTGAATCGTGCACCCTGCCAGCCCGGCATGTATTCAAACCCAGCTACTAGATGGTCGCTCTGTGTGTATCGTGCTTCTTTGTTGGCAAAATTGCCTGCTGCATCTTTAAAACCCAATATAGTATAAGTAGGTATTTTGAAATACCTGCCAGCCGATGTATTAAACTTTAAGTTTTCACTGATATTATAGGATGCGGCAAGTCTTGGTGACAATGTATTCAGTGGGTTGGCACCATCGGTAGTAAAGGTATTACCATCGCCTCTTAGTCCCAGCGATACATTTAGACGGTTGTCGAGGAGTTTACCTGCTACCTGCCCGTACACACCATATTTCCAAAAGTCTATACCTGTTTGTCCGGCTACGCTTACAGCGGGTTGCACCACTACCCCATTGCTATCGCGTACTTCTGTGCGAATGAGGCTGTATAAGTCGTTATTGAATTTTACGTATTGCGTCATAGCACCATAGCTATAACTCCATTTGTCGTAAGACTTACTCATATTGAACCGAACTTTGTTTTCTGCCTCTGTCGATTTCACTTTCAGCGTTCTGCTGGCCTCACTAGGGTTCTGATTGTCGAGATATTTATCCAGTTGGTTATTGAGCATGTTTCTACTGAAGGTCAAATTCCAGAAACCATTCTTAGCAAGTCCTTTTAGGCCATACCCATTTGTGTAACTCCACTGTTTTATGAGCGGATTAGATTGTAGTATATATACATTCTCAGCAGTAAGGTCGTCGGGGGTAAGGAAAGAAAAGTTATCAATTGCACCCATACCCAGCGTATAAAACGACAGCTTTTTATTGATTTTGTAATCTATTTTGTACTGAAAATCCCAGTAAGAAGGCTGTATGGGCAGTTGCAACGCCTGAAACAACAATTGCAAATAAGACCTTCTGGCCGATGCCATAAAGGTAAGTTTATCCTTTACAATGGGTCCATCTGTACTATAGGCCAATTCTGTAGCACTTAGCCTGATGTTGTGCTGCACTTTATCTGGGTTGGCACGTCTTTGTTTAAGGTCTAGTACACCTGACAGTGGATTATCGTACTTGGCAGAAAATGCGCTGGTGTATAGATTTACTTCTTCTATAAAATTGGTGTTGATGATGCCCGTCGGGCCACCCGCCGAACCCTGCGTGGCAAAGTGGTTGATAACGGGTACTTCTATACCGTCTAGATAATATACATTCTCGTTGGGTGCACCACCACGTATAATGAGGTCGTTTCTGAACCCTCCCACACTACCAGCTGTACCGCCTACCCCCGGAAATGCCTGAATGACACGAGATACATCAAAGTTGCCTCCAGGGTTGCTTTTGATTTCCTGTGCAGACAAAGTTTGTAGTGACATAGGCGATTCTGCATTTTTACTAAATGGATTTCGGCGCACTACAACTTCGCCCAGAGTTTTGCCGCTTTGGTTGTCCATCTCCACATTAATGATCTGTGCATTACCTGATGATATCACTACGTTGTAGAGCATATAGTCATCGTAGCCTAGCGCTTGCACCTTGATGTTATAGCTTTTAGTAGGTATGTTGGTAATGGTAAAATTACCACTGGTGTCGGTAACATTGCCAAGCGACGTACCCTCTACAATCACAGCAGCACCTATTATGCTCTCCTGTGTTTTTTTGTCTTTTACACTACCTGTTAATTTACCGGTAGCTTGCGCATTACTTAGTATGGGCATTAACATAGCCATAATCAGTAGCAATTTACATAACGCCCTACGCACCATTCTGCATAATACCTTCATAAAATAGTATGTTTTAGTTCTATTATGGCACAAAATAAAGACCAAAATTTGAATTTACCTAATTATTTAGCATGTTTTAATACTAAATTGTTTTTCTTTTTCTTACTTTTACAGCAGTTTATGGATTATACATTTCTAAAAGAGCTTATAGCGCTTGCCGAACAATACGAACAACAACCGGGCAGGCAACCCCATGTGCACGATTTTGCATGTTGGTTGCTATCTGGCATTGTTCCCACTCCATATCAGCCCGATGATCGTATAGGCACTCAGCACCTGCAATACAACGAAGCTGATGAAAAAATAGAAACCACCATAGCCAGAATGGTGATATATATGTATAGATATGCACGTATGTATACACGTCAGGCACTGGAGGGCAGCATATTACAAACAGCCGACGAATTTGGGTATCTGGCCACATTACTATCTTTTGAGCACCTGAGCAAAACAGACCTTATCACCAAAAACATACACGAAAAGCCCACCGGGATGGAGATCATAAAGCGTCTGCTCAGGTATGAAGTGATAGACCAACTAGACGACCCAAACGACAAACGGGGCAAACTAGTACGTATCAACGACAAAGGAAGAGGGGTTTTGTTCAGTGTATTTGGGAAAATGGGAAGGGTGTCTGACCTTGTGGGGGGCGAATTGACACCACCAGAAAAAGAACATTTGGTATACTTGCTACGCAAACTGGATCGCTTCCACTATCAGATATTTACGACCAATAAAGAAGCCGCACTTCAATCTATAGTACAGTAGGCTACTTCTATTGGTGTGCCGTTTTCAGTTCATACCCAACCCATGCTTTTTACTTACTTTTGAGTAAAAATTAAGCGTATGAGTCTTGCAGACAAGCTATTTAATATGAAGGCTGAAAAAGCAGCCAATAACCTTAAAGCCGGTCAGGATTTTTTGGCAACTAACAAAACCCGACCTGAGGTAACAGAGTTGCCCAGTGGGCTACAGTATGAAATACTAACTGCCGCCGATGGTGCCAAACCCAAAGATTTTAATACTGTAACCTGTCACTATCACGGCACACTTATAGATGGCACTGTGTTTGATAGCTCTGTAAACCGCGGTAAGCCTTCCTCATTTCCACTAAATATGGTAATAAAAGGCTGGACAGAAGGACTGCAACTAATGGGCGCTGGTAGTAAGTGGCGTTTTTTCATACCTCCACATCTAGGTTATGGCGACAGACAAGTAGGCCCATCTATTGGCCCTAACAGTACACTGATTTTTGATGTAGAGTTGATAAGTATAAATTAAGTATCTATAAATATTGCTTCAAAACATTAATATATAATACATGCAAAACTGGAAAGAGTACCAATCAGAAAACCAAGACCGTTTTTTGTCAGAATTATTAGACCTGCTGCGCATACCCTCAGTAAGTGCAGACAGCAAGTACAAGGGAGATGTAGCCCGCTGTGCAGAAGCCGTAAAACAACACATGCTCAATGCTGGTTGCGATACTGCTGAGGTTTGCCCTACTGCAGGTCACCCGATAGTATATGGCGAAAAAATTATAGATCCTGCCCTGCCTACTGTGCTAGTGTATGGTCACTACGACGTGCAACCCGCCGACCCACTAGAATTGTGGCACAGTGGCCCATTTGAGCCAGTGATAAAAGATGGCAAAATATATGCTCGTGGTGCCTGCGACGACAAAGGACAGATGTTTATGCACATTAAGGCACTAGAGGTAATGACAAAAACCAATAGCCAACCCTGCAACATCAAAGTGATGATAGAAGGTGAAGAAGAAGTTGGCTCATCAAACCTCGGCAAATTCTTAGAAGACAATAAAGAACGCCTCAAAGCAGATGTGGTACTGGTGTCTGATACCTCTATGATTAGCATGGAGCATCCGTCTATTGAAAGTGGACTGCGCGGATTGGCTTATATGGAGGTAGAAGTTACAGGTCCTAACCGCGACTTACACAGTGGTGTATATGGTGGCGCAGTAGCCAACCCAGCTACCATACTCTGCAAAATGATAGCGTCTATGCACGACGAAAACAACCACATAGCCATACCCGGCTTTTATGACAAAGTGCAGGAGCTAACTGATGCTGAGCGTACTGCTATCAATAATGCGCCCTTCGACCTTACCGAGTATAACAACGAACTAGGTGTAAAAGCCGAATGGGGCGAAAAAGGATATACAACACTAGAGCGCACCGGCATACGCCCTACGCTAGAGGTAAATGGTATATGGGGTGGCTACACTGGCGAGGGCGCTAAAACAGTATTGCCATCCAAGGCTTATGCCAAAATATCTATGCGCCTGGTGCCTAATCAGGTATCGCAGGAGATATCAGACCTTTTCAAGGCACATTTTGAGTCGATAGCACCCAATTATGTACAAGTAAAAGTAACTGCACATCACGGTGGCGAACCAGTTGTGACCCCTACCGACTCACCTGCTTATCAGGCAGCGGCGCGTGCTATACAAACCACTTTTGGTAAGGACCCTATTCCTACGCGCGGTGGTGGTAGCATACCTATCATAGCCCTTTTTGAGCGCACATTGGGACTCAAAACAGTATTGTTGGGTTTTGGATTGGATAACGACAACATCCACTCGCCTAACGAAAAGTATGATGTGGCTAACTACTTCAAAGGCATTGAAACAATACCTTATTTTCATAAATATTTTGCTGAAAGTTTCGGTAAATAGTCCGCTGAGGCTCAGCATTAATAAGCATTTAGTTTTCTAAACAATAAACCTGCACTTAAAAGTGCAGGTTTATTGTTTTTACTGAGTTTAATAAAAAATAACCTCAATATCTTTAGAACGAAGACAGTCAAAAAATACAAATAAACATCCTTGACATAACCTACTTACTAGCCGAAAGCAGCTATCCTATTTCATCCAAATCCTTACTCAACAGCGGTTTCGGGTTATATAATATGTTTTTTAAAGAATACAGAAAACACACAGTTGTCATTAGCGATATCGTGTAAACACAAATCATTAACAAAAAATTTATTAAACATTTATTGGAATATTTGGAAAGAAGCTAACAAGCTATAATTTTACAACTTTATTAATTTATTTAACTCAGCAATATAATTCATTAGCTTGCTAACAAATAGTTTAAAATGAAGCACGTACTCACGTTAATAGCATTCCTTGCTTTTTTAGGAAATTCCTATGCCCAGGCCCCACAAGGCATACCCTACCAAGCAGCAGCTCGCAACAGTAGTGGCGCTATACTGGCAAGCACAGCCATCTCAGTGAGGTTTACCATACGAGATAGCGTAGCTACAGGGGCTGTCAAGTATCGTGAAACACATAGTGCGACGACCGATCCACAGGGTATGTTCAGTGTAAATGTGGGACAGGGCACACCCGTATCAGGCTCATTTACCAGTATCAAATGGGGAGTTAATGCCAAGTTCATGCAGGTAGAAGTTGACCCTGCAGGTGGCAGCAGCTACGTAGATATGGGCACCCAGCAATTGATGAGTGTGCCCTATGCATTAAATTCTGGTTCTTTAAAGTTGACAGCAAGCACTACCGGTGATACATTATACAGCGGTGGCGGAAATTATGTTATTGTTCCTGGCATCAGTGCTGCCAATACCCCACCCACATTAGGTGCGAGTTATGGTGGAGGAAGAGTAGCTTACATATTACTACCTGGCGATCCGGGATATATTGCCGGTGAAACACATGGATTGATCGCGGCACCGAGTGACCAAAGCACTGGCGTACAATGGGGCTGTAATACTACTACAGTAGTCGGCACATCTATCGCTTTGGGCACAGGAGCAGCCAATACTGCCATAGTTTCAGCAGCATGTGGAGCAGGCACAGCAGCTAGGTTGTGTGCCGATCTGGAATTAGGCGGTTTTAGCGACTGGCACCTACCCAGCCAAATTGAGTTGCAAAAGTTGTTTATTAATAGAAGTATTATAGGTGGATTTGCCACCACTATTGGCACCAATTACTATTGGAGCAGTAGCGAGCAAACTGATGTCCGCGCAATAATTGTCCACTTCAACGAAGGTAACACTTTCGGCGCCCTAAAGACCTTCCTTGGCTACGTTCGTGCAGTTCGCTCATTTTAATGTTTTAAAAAGTTCAAAGGCCTTTAATAAAGAAAAGGTCACAGTAGTATTTTATTTTTTTTAACTACTTTTACCAAATCTCAACAAATTCAATTAATTAACACCTACAATATGAACAGTTTTATTAAATATGCTACGTTAATTCTTTGCATGTTTTGTGCATCGTGGATCAACGCACAAACCATTGAACGCAAAGTGATAAATACGACTGGAGGGCTGCTAGCTCCTTCAGGTGGTCCTCAATTGCACCATAATGTGGGCGAAACCTTTAGTTCCACCTTATCTAGTGGTGGCTATATGCTTACTCAGGGTTTTATACAGCCTATAGTAGCCAGTATACCCCCTATTACTGGTACACTAAGTGTATGTGCTGGTTCTAGTACCACCCTAGGCAATACTGCATCTGGTGGTAGTTGGAGTAGTAGTAATGCATCTGTAGCTACTATAGGTAGTACGGGTATTGTAGCTGGCTTGTTGGCAGGTACATCTACTATTTCTTACACAGTGGGTGGTAGTAGTGTAACTGCAATTGTTACTGTGAATGCTTTACCTAATGCTGGTACAATAAGTGGTACAGCTAGTATATGCCCAGGTGGCGCAACTACATTCAGTACAAGTAGCACAATGACAGGATCTTGGAGTAGCACCAATACTGCAGTGGGTACTGTTGCTGCAATTACTGGTGCGTTTACGGGTTTGTCAGTGGGTACAACTACCATTTCTTACACAGTAACAAATGGCTGTGGTACAGTAGCTGCTACCAGAGTTGTTAGTGTTAATCCATTACCAGTTGCAGGCATCATAAGTGGTACATCTAGTATGTGTCCAGGAGGCACCTCTACATTCAGTACCAGTAGCACAATGACAGGATCTTGGAGTAGTACTGACACAGCTGTGGCTACAGTATCTGCAGGTGGGTTGGTGATAGGCTTGAGCATTGGTACCACGACCATTTCTTATACTGTTTCTAACGGTTGCGGCATAGCTCATGCTACACAGGTAGTTACTGTTATTTCTACTCCATCATCAGGCGTAATGAATGGGGCAACTACGGCGTGTGTTGGTGCAACGACCACTTATTCGATGACACCGAGTACCCGTTTGTTTGTATTAAATCCCAGTGCTATAGCGGGTGAAAAGCCAGTTGGCAATGCAGCTTTCGGAGGCACTTATACTATTACAAACCAATCTGCCAAGTATGCTCCTTTGAGCGATACTCTTGCTTGTTCCGCGATAACCGCAGGTTATTTTAGTGGAAAGGTGGCCATTGTTCGGCGCGGTACATGTAGTTTCGGTTTTAAGGCTCAGATTGCGCAGGATGCCGGTGCATTAGCGGTCATTATCGTTGATAACACAACTTCTACCACTCCTGTCAGCCTTGGTGGTACCGCACCAACAGTCACTATTCCAGTCTATGGGGTCACCAAGGCCGATGGTCTTACTCTCATAAACCAATTGAATCTTGGCCAGGACGTAAGGGTAACCGTAGGAATCGATTCAGTTTGGACCGGTGTCTGGAGCAGCAACAACACTTCCGTTGCAACTGTTGGCTCTACAGGAGTTGTGACAGGTGTAGGCGCAGGCACAGCCAGCATTCAATATGCCGTAACTAGTGATTGCGGTAGCACCGTTGCTACCAAAACCATTACGGTAAATGCCCTGCCAAACGTGGGTACTATAAGTGGCACAGCAACATTATGTGTGGCAGGCACAACGACGCTTACTACAACTGGTAGCGGTGGTGTATGGAGCAGCACCAATACCGCTGTTGGTACGGTTAATCCTTCCACCGGTCTAGTAACCGGCATCAGTGTAGGCACTGCTATGATATCTTATACTGCTACAAACAGTTGTGGTAGTGCGGCAGCCACTCAGGTAGTAACTGTGAGTTCGACGCCGTCTGCAGGCGCAATTAGCGGTGCAGCTACTGTATGCGTGGGCGCTACAACAAACCTTTCTTCCAGCGGCACCAGTGGTGGCGTTTGGAGCAGCACTAATACTGCTGTAGGCACTGTAAACGCCTCGACCGGGGTAGTTACAGGCATAGCAATGGGTACTACTACTATTTCGTATACAGTTACCAGCAGTTGCGGCTCAGTCGCTGCTACTATGGTAGTATCAGTTAATCCACTAGCCACTCCCGGCACTATCAGCGGCACAGCTAGTGTATGTGTGGGCGCTACAACAAACCTTTCTACTAGCGGCACCAGCGGTGGCGTTTGGAGCAGCACTAATACTGCTGCTGGCACTGTTTCTACAAGTGGTGTAGTAACTGGTATGGCAGCCGGTACAACTACTATTTCTTACACTGTAAGTAACGAGTGTGGTTCTGTATCAGCTACCCAAACAATAACGGTTAATCCACTACCTAATGCTGGTACAATAACTGGTGCATCTTCAGTTAATTCTGGTGCTGCTATTACATTGTCTAACACCACTTCGGGTGGCACATGGTCTTCTTCAGGCCCAGCTATTGCAACAGTAGGTAGTACTGGTATTGTATCTGGTGTAAGCCCAGGTACTACAACTATATCTTATACTGTAACAAACGGTTGCGGTAGTGCATCTGCTACCAAAACTGTAACTGTAAATGCAGTGCTGGAAACAGGTATCACCGGCACCCTTACTGTGTGTGTGGGCAGCACTACTACCCTCAGCAATGCAACTAGCGGTGGTAGCTGGAGCAGTAGCAATACTTTAGTAGCTGTAGTGAATACTGCAGGTGAGGTAACGGGAATTAATGCAGGTACTACAGTAATTAGTTATACGATATCAGGTACTTCTGTTACAGCTATTGTTACGGTTAATGCACTACCTGTGGCTGGTACTCTTAGTGGCGCTACTTCGGTATGTGCAGGTAGTACTGCCACAGTGAGCAAAACTGGTACTGGAGGCGAATGGTCATCGTCTGAAACATCAATTGCTACAGTAGGTACCACAGGAATTGTGTCAGGACTAACTGAAGGCACTACTACTATCAGTTATACCGTTAGCAATGGCTGTGGTAGTGTAGCTGCTACCAGAGTGGTTACCGTAATAGCTACTCCTAATGCTGGTACTATATCAGGTGAATCTTCTATCTGTCGTACTACTACTACTACACTGAGCAGCTCAGTATCGGGTGGTACATGGAGCAGCAACTACCCAGCTGGTGCTACCGTAAATGCAAGCACTGGTTTGGTTACAGGTGTTGCAGCGGGTTCATTTATCATCAGCTACAGAATCACCAATAGTTGCGGAACTGCTTATGCTATGTTCCCTATTTCTATCATTAACGCACCCGTACTAGGTGTTATATCAGGGGCTACAACAGTATGTGAGGCAGCTACTACTACACTTACTAACACTACTGCTGGTGGTACATGGAGCAGCACCAACACCGGCGTAGCTACTATCAACGCTGCTACTGGTGCGGCAACAGGTGTTGCAGCAGGTACTACTACCATCAGCTACAATGTGACCAATATATGCGGCAGTGCTACTGTAAGTAGAGCGCTGACAGTTAATCCATTACCTGTTGCAGCAGTTATTTCAGGTACTACTACACTATCGGCTGGTACCACTACCACACTTACCGCCACTCCTTCAGGTGGCACATGGTTGTCGGCAAGTGGTACTATAGCTTCCATAAATGCTAGCACCGGTGTAACAACAGGTGTGGCAATAGGAGTTGCAACGGTGAGCTTTACAAAAACCAACAGTTGTGGCAGCGTAGTAACAACAGTGGCGGTAACAGTAACGGCAGCCATTACACCTATTACAGGCACACGTGTAGTATGTCAGGGAGCTACAACCAACCTTGCCAATGCAACACCAGGTGGTACATGGAGTACTGCTGACGGTGCCATAGCTACTATAGGTACTACAGGTATATTAACAGGTGTAGGCGCAGGTACTACTAACGTAACATACACATTCAGTGGTGGTGGGAATGTAACCGCAACTGTTACTGTAAATGCGGCTCCGGCAGCATATACCGGTAGTGGCATATTATGTTCAGGTTCGCAACTGAACCTAGGTAGCATCATACCTGGTTGCACATGGACTAGTGGTACTGCAGCAAGAGCTACAGTAGGATTAACTACCGGTATTGTAACTGGTGGAACTACACTGGGTACAGTAAACATATCATATACCAGCGGTGGTTGTCGCACTATTACTCAGCTAACTGTAACGGCAGCAGTAGGAGCGACAACGGGTATCTCAAGTCCATGCCTGGGTAGTACGTTTACGGCTCTGAATAGCACTCCAGGTGGTACATGGAGCAGTAGCAATACAGATCGTGCTACTATTGATGCAACAAGCGGATTGCTGACAGCAGTAGGCGGTGGCACAGTAACCATTAGCTACACCATAAGCGCTGGTTGCGTAAGAACAACTACTGTAACAGTAGGTACACCACCCGCTATCACAGGTAATCCAAGTGTCTGTATAGGTCAAACCAGCTTACTGGTAAGCAGTGGCGGTACATGGAGCAGCAGCAACCCTACAATAGCATCTGTGGCTGCAAGTGGTGTCGTTACAGGCGTGACTTTAGGTAATGCAGTGATCACGTATCGCTCTACAGCTAATGCATTGTGTTTTGTGACACAGACAGTAACGGTTAATCCTTTGCCATCAGCAATAGTCGCACCAGGAGCATTGTGTCCGGGCCAGATAGCAACACTTACCAGCACACCAAGTGGTGGTACGTGGACCAGCACTTTCCCTACGAAGGCGTCAGTAGACCCTTCAACGGGTATAGTAACAGCTGTGATTTACAACTTTAGTGCTATATCAGTAGTTAATATTACCTACACGTTACCTACAGGTTGTGGCGGTATTGCTACTGTGACTGTAAATCCGCTACCATCACCTATAGGCGGTAACAGGAATATATGTGTAGCAAGCACAACGACACTTACAAGCAGTACCGCTGGTGGTACATGGAGCAGTGCAAGCCCAGCAATAGCTTCAGCAGCTGGTAGTGTAATCACAGGTGTAACAGGCGGATTAGCTACCATCAGCTATACAAATGCATTGGGTTGTGCAAACACAACGGAGGTAACAGTAAATGCAATGCCAGGTGCTAATACAGGAACATCTACTTTATGTTTGCCAGGTGGAACTACTACACTGAGCAACCCTGCAGGAGCAGGTACATGGTCAAGCAGCAATACTACTAAAGCTACAGTAAACTTTAGCAGTGGACTGGTAACAGGTATCAATACTGGTACTGCTAACATTACCTACACCAAGGCGGCAGGATGTACCAGTGTGACAGAGGTAACAGTGAGTATGTGTAGTGCACGTCCAGGCATGGCGGAAGATGACGAAAATAGCAACATATTCAGCGTATCGCCAAACCCTACTACTGGTGCTATCAATCTTACCACCAGCATATTGGGCAAGGTAGAAATCTATACAATAGATGGTAAACTGCTAGAACAGTACGAAGCAAAAGTGGGTACCACAATTATCTCGTTACCTTCGGGAATCGCCAGTGGTGTGTACATGTTACGCTTTAATGGTGCAGACGGTAGCAGCAAAATGGTGAGACTGGTCTACCAACAATAAAGTCGAAAATTCTTCAGTATATAAAGTGGGTAATAGTTTGACACTATTGCTCACTTTTTTTACAAAGGATGTAGCGTTTGACATTTAAGCCCAAGAAGTTGTAAAAATCAGTTTTTTCAGAAGAACCATAAATTAAGCTGCACTTTGAATTCAGCCAATATCCACAATTCGATATGTTAAAATAAAATCATCTTTACTTGTTTTAAGATAGATTTATGAGTAACAAACTGTAGTACATAGACATCAATTAGGCGATACAAAAGACATTTTATATATTTGCAGCCCTGTATGCGCAAACGTCTTCTTAATTTATTGTATTTGTTGATGGCTGTAGTGGCTTTGCAATCTTGTGGCGGATTTGAAAAAATTCGTAAAAGCAGTGATGTAAACTACAAGCTCACCAAAGCAAATGAGTATTACGATAAAAAAGATTATCAGCATGCCAACATGCTTTACAAAGAGCTGATGCCTATCATGAAGAGCACCAGAAACTATGAAGCATTGTTTTACAAATACGCCTATACCTTCTACTACCTTAAAGATTATGTAGAAGCTTCCTACTATTTCAAAAACTTCACAGACTATTTCCCTACCAGTAAAGATGCTGAGGAGTGTGAATTTATGAGTGCAGTTAGCCTCTATAAATACTCTCCTAAATATGCTCTTGACCAAACCAATACTATGAAGTCATTGGAGGCATTAAAGTCTTTTGTGTACAAATACCCCAAATCGGCAAGAGTAGTTGATGCCAATAAATACATCGACGAATCGAAAGAAAAACTAGAAAACAAACAGGCCGATGCCGCCAAGCTTTACTACAACATTAATCAGTTTAAAGCAGCTACAGTTACCTACAAAAGTATTTTGCGCAACTATCCTGACACAAAATATGGCGACCAATATCTGTACATGATAATGAAAGCCAATTATAAATTTGCAAAGGCTAGTGTACCCGAAAAACAAGAAGAACGCTATATAAGTGCACTCAGTGCTTACAGAGAGTTAAAAGATACCTATCCTTCATCAGCTTATATAGCTGATGCCGAAAAACTACAATCAGAAACAGATAACAACTTAAAAAAAATACGCAATGAGCACAAGTAGAAAATCAATCACATCCCTCAATCCGCTTATTGAAACACGCGACGTAGTGGCGCTGAAAGAAAGAACCGGAAACCTATACGAGTCTATTGCTGTAATATCACGCAGGGCTAATCAGGTGTCTGTTACAATGAAGGAAGAACTTCACCGCAAGTTGGATGAATTTACCGTGCATGGCGACAACTTGGAAGAAGTACACGAAAATAAAGAGCAGATAGAAATATCTAGGATTTATGAGCGTATGGCTAATGCGCCACTTCAGGCCATCAACGAGTTTAACGAAGATCAGGTATACTACCGCAAAAAGTAAGTAGCACCCAAAACTATACACAACGAGAAGCCTTTTCAGTAGAAGAGGCTTCTCGTTGTTTTTTAGATAGGAGGATAAGGATTTTAGCATAACGAATAATGGAATTGAGAAACCAAATTCTCGTAATTTGCAGTTAAGATGAGCAAGCCAATACCAGAGCAGGGATATATAGTGGTGCAGGGAGCACGAGTACACAACCTCAAAAACATAGATGTTAGCATACCCAAAAACAAGCTGGTGGTCATCACTGGCATCAGTGGCAGCGGCAAGTCGTCGCTGGCATTTGATACCATATTTGCGGAGGGCCAACGCAGGTACATGGAGAGTTTTGCCGGCTATGCACGGCAGTTTATGGGCGACCTCGACCGCCCTGATGTAGATAAAATATCAGGACTATCACCAGTCATATCCATTGAGCAAAAAACCACCAACCGCAACCCCAGGTCCACTGTGGGCACCGTAACAGAGGTATATGACTTTATGCGCCTGCTCTATGCTCGTGTAGCTGATGCCTACTCGTACAATACGGGCAAAAAGATGGTGAAGTTCAGCGAGGAAGAGATAGTAGACCACATCAAACAAAACTTTGCAGGCAAAAAAATAATACTGCTGGGCCCCATCATCAGGGGCAGAAAAGGCCA
>CAMDNC010000020.1 GCA_945902755.1 Flavipsychrobacter stenotrophus | reverse complement strand
TTGGCTGTGCCTGAGTTTTTCCATAGCTGTATCACGTCATTGTAAAGCGGCGCTACAGGTATATTATGCTCTATGGTTGTATGCCCATCCAATATCATGCTCAGGTTATGATAAAAGAATGAACCACCCTCCGGCACAACCTCCATTTTTAATTCTCTGGCTGCTTCTATTACCATCTGGCGTTGCTCACGACGGGGCTGATTATAGCTCTTTACGCTGAATGCGCCAAAGGCATTAGTGCGCCTCAGTGCACTCTTAGCATCTTCTAGCGAATTGATAACTGCTTTAAAATCGCCCTCTGCACCATACAGAATTGTACCTGTAGAAAACACTCTAGGTCCCACCATATTACCGGATTTCACTAGCTCGCTTTGTGCAAAAACCATCTCACTCACCGCCGATGGGTCGTGCATAGTAGTCACCCCATAAGCCAGATTAGTGTAGTAAGGCCAGTGTTTATCGGGCGTGAGGCCATACCTGAAATGATTGGCATGAGCGTGGGCATCTACAAAACCAGGCATGATGGTTTTGCCATTGCAGTCTATTATTTTAGCTCCAGCTGGCACAGCTACATCCTTACCCACAGCCTTTATCAGGTTGCCATCTATCAGCACAGTACCACCTTCTATCACTTCGCTGCCATTCATAGTTATAATGCGCGCATTAGTGAATGCCACCAAACCTTTAGGTTTGTCAGTCTTTGCCATTAGCCCTACAGCTATACCTTTTTCAGGCATTTTAAACAACGAATCGGGCCTGCCCGCTACAAACTCAAATCTATCCTCAAGGTTGATAGAATAATACTGGTCTCCAAGGGTATAATGCAACATTTTATTATCTGCACTCCAGTGCAAGTTGATTCCTGCATCTTTCGATACTTTTTTTACGGGTATGTCTGTTATATCATCGCCCAGCGTAATAGGTTTGCCAGTGTGCGGAAAAGCCGCTACGTATACATTATGCAGATGCACAAAAGCTACCCAATTACCATCGGGCGACACTGTGAATTGATTGCCGTATTTACTCTTGAATATCACCCTATCATCACTACCATCGGGGTTACAACTAGCCAAAGTTTTCTCCAACGAACCAAACAATGCCCCACCAGTACAATAATAAATACGGTTGCCATCACTACTATATCTAGGGTTCTCTCCCTTATCTGTCACAAATTCTTCTTTGCCACCACTTGCTGGCATGCGGTATATACCTGGTTTTACAGTGAATGTATTACCCATACTATTGTCACTACCATCCTTAGTGTATACTAGCCACTTGCCGTCGGGCGATAGAGCAGGCGTACGATACATACCTTTTACAGTAGTCAGCGTAACAGGCTTTGATTTACCATCAAGTACGAGCTTACAAATGCTACCAGTGAGTGTGTCATTCCATGTCACATATACCAGCGATTTTCCATCTGCCGAAAAAGCAGGCTCAAACTCTTGCAACATACTATTGGTCAGCCGTTCGGGCTTACCATTAGGCAACGATTTTTTGTAAAGATGCCCCAGCGCGTTAAACACCATCATTTTCCCATCGGGCGAAGTAACAGAATGACGTATAACCTTCACTGTAAACTCATCCGTATTTATGTTTTGCTGGAATCTTACCGCATCAGTTATGCGTTGTTTCACATTACACTCAAAGGGGATCTCCGTCGCTGCATTTACAGCATTAACATCTATTTTCTGCAGCTTACCTCCACTCCATATTACTATATTTCTATCATCTGGTGTCCAGGCATAACCAGTATATATCCCAAACGTCGTCCATGCCTCTTGTTGGTCTTTGGTGAGCTTGTCATAGATAGGCCACTCTTCACCATTATCCAAATTGCGAAGGTAAAGCACAGTTTTGGTGCGTACTCGCTTCACAAAAGCCATTAGTTGGCCATTGTGGGATATCTGTGGCCGAACTGCCCCACCCGGCCCTCCTGTCACTGTTTCTATTTCACCTTTGTCGCGGTCATATCTTTTTATTACAAAAATCTGATTATTTGGATCTTTGTTGTACTGAAAATAGCCACCAGGATACACATCTTCGCTGTAATACACATACCTGCCATCTGGCGATACACAAGGTTCATTGAGGTCTTGCTGATCATTTTTGCGAGGGGTTAGCTGTAATCCCCCCCCACCCGATGTATGATACATCCACAACTCTCCCGCTCCTAGTGACCGCCCCGATGTGAAATGCTTACGGGCTACTATGTAGTTGTTATCAACCCAGACTGCGTTGTTGAGCAATCTAAAATTTTCTTTAGTTATTTGGGTAGCATTGCTGCCATCTCTATTCATTACCCAAATATTATCACCACCTGCTGCATCTGATGTAAACAAAATCCGCTTACCATCTGGGCTAAAGCGGGGCTGCACCTCCATCGCCATCCCTTGCCTCAGCACTTTTGCCTTACCACCTGCAAATGGCACTATGTATATATCACCCAGCATGTCAAACACTATATCCTTTCCATCTGGCGATACATCCAGATTCATCCACGTGCCTTCATTTACGGTGAAGGTCACATCCTTTCCTGGACCTCCCGGGGCACTAACATCCCACTTCTTCTTTTCTTCTTTTTTGTCCTGTGCTGCGACACCTACCCACATTCCCGACATCAATGCTACCGCTACTAATTTGCTTACTTGCATACAATAAAAACTGTTTTATCAGTTACTAAGCAATAAAGATAAGTGGCTCGCTCGACATTAACGAATAACCAATGGGGGGATGTTTAGCGGTAGGGACACAAAAAAAATACCACAATCTTGCGCATTTGCATCCAGATTGTGGTACCCCATATTTTTAAATATTGTGCAGTGCGTGCACTACATCGTTTATTATTTCTCCAACGTCAGTTGATAGATGTTTACACCAATGTTTAATTGTGCTGCATTGTCACATGTACCATTACCGTAATTCAAAATTCTGTTGCCAGTAAAGCCCGTCACGTTTACAACACCCGACTGTGCAAAATTGCAAGAAGTTGCAAACTGCAACGGTGTAGCAATATTGAAGTTGAACACATGCCCATTAGGACGTGTAAGAGTAGCCACGCCAGATACTGAGAAATAATCATCAGCTCTGTCATTGGTTTTATCGCCACCTACCCATTTGCGCATCAAGTTGCCCGACCAAACAATGTATTGACTTTTCAGTGGATCGGGGCTCATGTTGAGTGAATCGTTTACCTGCACTCTGTAATACCAATCACCTACTACTGTGGTATCTATACGGGTAGCTTTTACCCATCCTGTTAGCTGATTGCCATCCAAATAATAGTTGTTGTAAGTAATTGTGTGCAACTGATCATTGTCTAGATAACTACCATTGTACTTTATAATGATAGATCCCCTGCGCAGTCTACCATCCGCACATTCACAATCTATATCTCCAAACCTTATAATCAGAGTATGAGGAGTGTTTACGGTGTCCACAGCAACAGTAGCACACTTGCTAGTTGACTTACGTATAAACTCAGCATTATATAGTATACCAGCTTGATCGGCAAGCGAAAGCACATCATTATTGGCAAATTCTATTCTAGAAGCGTCAGAAGCATATCCAATCCTGTCATCATCGCTGGCAAGATAGTTATCATCATTCTGAGCTCGCTTACAAGCGGTAAACAAGAACAATGTAGATAATACCAAGAGTGTGAGCTTACTGAAATTTGTGTTGCGATACATAGATAATCGTTTAGTGCTTATGCGCAATTTAATGAGTTGTGAATTGAATTTTGGTGCTAATATACGAATAGTGTCAAATGTAGCATAAAAAAGAAAAGAATAATCTACCCCTACTACCCATAAATGAAGGAAAAAAAACAAAATTTAGCCACAATTAAATTAACTGGCGCATATAAACCGTTTTTTAACACCGTTGTTTTCATTTTGGGCATTTATTGTTGTACTTTTCGGCTCAAAATCTAGATTATATGCTTAGATTACTTATATTAATATTACTTACGCTGCCCCTTTCCTTTACCTATTGCCAAGAAAATGACAGCCTGTTTGTGGTAAAAAAAGAAGGTAACTGGGAAATAATGTACACTGCAAAAGAACGGGAAAATGCTCGTATGCTGGCAAAGAGATTTTTCATTGATGCAGAGCAGCTAGAATATGCTAATGATGAAGGAACCATGAAAAAACTAACGGAAGGAGCTAAAGTGTATATTCCCGTTACAAAACGTAACTTTTATTCTGTGAAACCTCCACCTTTAAGCATGAAACATGTGCGCGAATTATACTACAAGGTTGGCAACAGAGATGACATAGGAACACTGAGCACTTATTCTGGCGTTACCAAAACAGAGTTCAGAACCTGGAATGAAATGAGAGGTAATACCCTAAAACCCGGACAAATATTATTTGTTGGCTGGATAAAAATGATGAGCAAAGACACTACCGATGCAGCTACATTGGTGGCTTATCCTGCCCCTAAAAAGGTAGTAGTTATTGATACCACCAACAAGATTCCTGTGCCAGGCAATCTAGACTCTGTTTATAACATACAAACTAACAATGGCCTTAATGTACTTTCAGAAAAAGGTACTGCAGTGTTTTTTGAAAAGCCCGGAAAGGTGACTATGTACTACGCCTTTCACAACGAAGCGGCACGCGGTAGCATCATAAAAGTGTACTACCCTGGGTCAGGCAAATCAACCTTCGTAAAAGTTTTAGGTCCGCTGCCCGACACTAAATTGTATGCAAATTGTATTATTGGAATTAGTAGTAGCGCTAAGGAAGCTTTGGGTATCAACGATGCCAAAGCATGGTGTGAGCTCTTTTATGCAGCCGATTAATACTGATCACATATTATATTTCGCTTATTCCTATTTCATTATCCCGAACTGTTATACATGAAGGTACTGGTAATTCGTTTTTCGTCTATTGGCGATATAGTGCTCACTACGCCTGTGCTCCGATGCCTAAAACAGCAAAGACCAGACGTAGAAATCCACTACCTCACTAAACACGCTTACAAAAACCTATTATCACATAACCCATACATTAGCAAACTACATTTCTTGCACGATGAGCTTGATGAAATCCTGGAAGAACTAAAGGCTGAAAAGTATGATTACATCATAGACCTGCACAACAATTTGCGCACAATGCGGGTAAAAAAAGCACTCAATGTGCAAAGTTATTCTTTCAGAAAGCTCAATATACAAAAGTGGATACTCACCAACCTCAAACTAAACCTCATGCCAGACATGAGTATAGTAGACAGATATTTGGAGACTGTAAAACCACTTAAAGTATCTAATGATGGAAAGGGACTAGATTACTACTTGCCTGCCAAACAACAATTAACTAACAACGACATTCCCATGAGCCATTGGGGTGGGTATGTAGGCTGTGTTATAGGCGGGTCTTGTGGCACCAAACAACTACCATTGGCACAATGGAAAAAGTTTTGTGACATGGTCCCCTACCCTGTCATACTGCTCGGTGGACCCGAAGATCGTGAAGATGGCAATGAAATAGCTGCACAAGACCCAATAAAGATTTACAATTCTTGTGGAAAGTTCAATATCAACGAATCTGCTGAATTGGTGAAAATAGCCCGAGTAATAGTTACAAATGATACTGGGCTAATGCATGTCGCTGCTGCCTACCAAAAACCTATAGTTTCTCTTTGGGGCAATACCTCGCCCGATATGGGTATGTTTCCATATTACGGATACAACAATCTTAAAGAAAGAGTAGCTCCTCAATCTGTTGTTTTAGAGAACAAGACTTTGGGCTGTCATCCTTGCAGTAAAATTGGTTATGCTAGATGCCCCAAAAAACACTTTAAATGTATGAATGAACTGGATATGAGTGTAGCAAGCAATGCAGTACAAAAAATGTGGGTTATACCAGATAATCCTAATTCCAAGTGATACTAAAAGTAAATTGCCATACCAAACCAGTTAAAATTTATAATTTGCATCATCCCTAAGTGTCACTTCAAACAGGCTTCTAATAAATAATAAATTTTGAAAATACTATTCCTTGCAAACAGGGTACCTTACCCACCCTATCGCGGCGATAAGCTAAAGATTTATAACCTGGCTCGCAGACTATGCAAAAACCATGAGTTGCATCTTCTCACATTTGCACAATCTCAAGAAGACCTCACCTACCAAAAAGATTTAGAACAAATTTTCGCAAAAGTAAAACTAATATACCTCCCCAAATGGAAGTCGGCAGCTAATTGCATCGCAGGCATTTGGGACAATACTCCTCTGCAGGTGCTATACTTCAAGTCGGCTGAGCTGAAAACCGAATTGGATAATATGTTAGCAGAACATAGGTACGACGCTGTCCATGTTCAGCATCTCAGGATGTCTCCTTACTTGGCAGCCTATAAAGAACTACCCAGAATTCTCGACCTACCCGATGCGTTCTCTCTTTATTGGGAACGTAGAAAAAATATCAAGAGAAGTCTACCCGTTACCTTGTTTGAGAACATGGAACAAAAAAGGGTAATGCAATATGAGAAGGTGCTGGGCGAATACAACATGGCTCTTACCTGTTCTGCTGAAGACTTACAGTATCTCGAGCAACATCACCACACAGGTAATTTACGATTATTGCCCAATGGCGTAGATATGACCACGTTTGCACCTCGTCAGCACGACTACAGCCACAACCATACTTTGCTCTTCACAGGCAATATGGACTATGCCCCCAACGTTGATGCTGTAATCTACTTCGCTCAAACCATTTTACCCGAAATAAGAAACAAAATACCTAATGTACAGTTCATTATCGCTGGGCAAAGACCTGTACCCAAGGTGCAGGAATTGGCTTGTGACCACATAAAAGTAACTGGGTTCATCAAAGACCTTGCCGATACTTACAATGCAGCATCAGTGGTGGTGGCACCACTCAGATTTGGCGCTGGCACCCAAAACAAGGTACTGGAAGCTATGGCAATGGGCATTCCAGTTGTTTGCTCCAATATTGGTTTTGCTGGGCTTGGCATCACAAGTGGCGAAGGCGCTATTATGCAAACAGATGCTGGTCATTTTGCCGATGCTGTTATACAATTACTATCCTCAGCTACCATGCGAGAGCAGGTTGGTAGAGAAGGTATTAGGGTGATAAAAACTAAATTCGACTGGGATATTGTTGCAGCTACTTTAGAAGGATACCTAAAAGAAGTAACTAATAAGAGCGTATGATGCTGGCACAGTTTACCACGATTCTATCGTTATTTTAATAGAATTGTACTCATGTGCTTTGAAAACTATAGTCACCGTACTCGTCACAAACTTATCTTCACGCTTGTAAATCACTTTTCTTGCTTCCGTTGAAGTGTTAAGCGCTACAGATTTGTCCGTTTGAGAATCTTTCATCACATAACCCGGCAATCCCTTCAGCAATAGTAATTTGATATTTTTATGTGCTGCTGGCGTTACAGATACCGCAGTTACTATGTGTTTGTCTGCGGGATGTATAGGATCTAATTCAACTAATGGCAAAAAACCATCTAACTCCAGTCGCGAATTCCATATTCCTGTACTCAGTTCTGTATGCTTAAGAGAATCAAAACCAGATGGCTTATTAGCAACATATATTATACGCCTCAGTTCTGTACTAAACTTGTAGTTAGCAGGCGCTTGTCCCTTTGCATTTGCGGCATTTACAAACAACACCATAAACCACAACAAATAAAAAATCTTTTTCATGATATATTCAGTAAAGTATTTTGTCGCTATTTCTCTTGTCCTCCAGCTACCTATCCCATCAATTTTGACCGCCCTTTGTTACAAAAGTAACTTTAAAAACAGCTACATCAAAACATAGATAATTTATGTACAATCAAAAATCAAGATGATGGTTTTTATCGAGTATACGTCTTATCTCTCTGATACATATTACATAATACCAGAAAGAAATTGACAAACCTATTGCTAAAAGCAAATTGCTGTAAACAGGTATGCTTATGTGCCCACTTGCTATATTATCTTCAAACTTCACCTCAGGCACAAACAAACTAACTACTACATGCACCAAAACATACCCAATTGCCACTCCCAAAAATATATTCCGTTGTTCTTTGAGCATCGTAGCTTTTTTGAATCCCTTGTGCACATATACACTTACAAACTGCCAAACCAGCCACACGAAATATATTATCTTGTGGGGCATAGAATTCAACAAAAAAACAATAAATACAAGTATCAATATACTCTGAATGATAGGGTCGGTTATTTTGAAATTGCGTATCTTGGATTTCATAAAAGTGATAATTAGATTCTACTGCAAATATTGAAACTTTTTTCTGACACTACGAATAATATATAGCAATAATAAATGAAAGCAATGATTTTTGCTGCGGGTCTAGGCACTCGTTTGAAGCCTTTTACCAACAATAGCCCTAAAGCTCTCGCAGAAGTAAATGGCAAATCTCTACTTGAACACAACGTACGATACCTTCAGCGTTTTGGGATATATGAATTAATCATTAACATTCATCATTTTGCCAACCAAGTAATCGACGCGGTAGCTGATAATGACGGATATGGAAGCGAAATTACTTTCTCCGACGAGTCGGATAGTTTATTAGAAACGGGTGGCGGCCTAGCGAAAGCAGCTCACTTTTTTCAAAACGAACCTGCTTTTGTAGTAATGAATGTCGATATTCTTACAAACCTCGATTTAGGAAAAATGATAGTAGCTCATTACCAGTCTGCAGCTCATGGCACATTAGCAGTTATGCAAAGAGATTCATCCAGACAATTATTATTTGACGAAAATAATAGACTCTGTGGCTGGGTCAATAACAACACAAACCAACAGCGCATTGCCCGACAAACTACTGTGGCTCATCCATTTGCTTTTAGTGGTGTTCAAATATTGTCTCCCACAATTCTTTCCCAAAATCCATTCGAAGGTAAGTTTTCGCTGATTGATTTGTATCTACATCTGGCACCTACCCTACAGATAAATGCTTACGATCATACTGGTAATCTTTTTATAGACGTAGGTAAGCCTGGCAGTGTGGAACAAGCAGAGTATCTTTTTTCGTAACGCGAACTACGAATGCAATATAGTCCTCAACACTTGCAGCGATCTTATGTTACCCAAATGCTGGGCATATTGTTGCAAAAAAGCGATATACCAGTCTATGAGCCGCAGCCGCATTTCGCTATTCATTTGCACTGCTATTACTGCTTCATATGTTTCGGCTTGCAACAATGCCCATAGTGCTCGTGCGTCGTCATCCATAGTATAGGGAGGTACTGCTGGTGTGTGTACCGAAAATCCCCCCTCCTCCCTGTCCAAAAAAGGTGTCTTACTGCTATATCCTCCCTTGGGTTCGTAACCCAGAAGCCTACTACATTGTATCATGAAGTACAACGGAAAATTAGCTACATCCTTTGTACCTAATGAGTCCAAAGCTATAAAATAATGCTGTGTAAAATCAAATAGCTCAACCAATGGTGCATGCTCTGGCAGCAATCGCAGCATGAACTCTGAAGAGAACAGAAGTATGCTATTCTTCACCACATCTTCTTGCACAGAGGTGTATATGTACGATGCCTGAAATTCCCTAATACGTTGCATGTTTTTATTGCTCTGCATGTATACTACCATATCCAGCAGTGTACCCGGCTGAAAGTAACTCGATTTACTTCGGCTAGCCTTGCTGCTGCGCACACCTTGCACCATATAAGCCTGTATACCATAAGCAGAGGTAAACAATGTAACTATGAGGCTGGTTTCGCCATATTTTACAGATCTGAGTACAATTCCATTTGTTTTCTGAAGCATAGTTTATTTTAGGAAAACTACCTTACCAGTATGCGTTTCTTCGCCCTGAGTATCAGATGAAAATATTAGATAAACGCCGCTTTGTGGTCTGTTTCCTTTATAGTCAAGACCATTCCATACAGCTTGTCCTCCTAGTGCTTTTGTTCTATACACCAGTTGCCCGTTTAGGTCAGTGATACGAACGTCAGCATTCGCTACTAGCCCCTTTATGGCTATTGTACCTGCATATCCCGATGGCACAGGATTAGGAAACACTAACACGTTGTCGTTTGATGTACCACCTTCTGTTGCGGTGCTTCTATATCTCATCAACCCTTGCTCCGTACCAATATACACCTCCCCAGTTATACCGTCAATAGCAATCTTTTGTATTCTGTTAGATGGCAAAGGACTATTATCCACTGTAAAACGGTACACTATACTGCCTGCATCAGGCGAAAGCAACCATACCCCATCATCAGTACCTACCCATTTTCTGTTTGCTCCATCTACAGCTATGGTTCTGACATTGTTACCCGCAAACAAAAAACCTGCATACTGGTCATATTGCACCACTGGTATCTCAGCATCACACGGCGCCTGCTGTGAAAATGGAGGCGCACAGTTATTCACTATACCTATTCCGTTTCCTGTACCCACCCAGATATTGTTATTCTTGTCTTTCGCTATACAATTCACAGTATTTGAAGGTAAGTTCCCAAACCCTTTACCTGTGCTAAAATGATAAGTTGCATCATCAGAACGGTCAGCTATTGTACCATTTGTGTTATATACTGACAATCCTCCAGAATTGTTACAGGTCATCCATATCTGATCATTGTCATCTACCAATAGTTGCCCGCCATAATCAGAACCTGGCACCTTGAACTTATACCATTCATTTTCAGGTGTTTTCACATACAATTGATTGAACGTGAACATGGTAGACGACCACAAGTTCTTTTTACTATCTAGTGCCAACCCCACAATCTGTGTATACCCTGCACCAAGCGATGCACTAGGGTCATAAATGGTATTCCTATTGTACAAAGTACCATTTCCATCTGCCTTCAATTCATACAAACCATAAGCAAAAGATCCCATATACGTAGTTCCAGTTGCCTCGTCTCGTACTACTGATGAAAAATCACTCAACGTATCAAATGGACTAAAAATACCCCTCGCGTAATATTTCCATTTATCGTTATTGTTGTTACCCACTCCACTCGGATTACTTGCTGGAAGATACTTGTCAGAATATCCACCATGGGCCACCCAAAAACTACTATTATTAGCATATATATCAAACGAACTAGCACCTAGCGGACCAGATGGAGTGTAAAACCCAAATTCTCTTTTTTCATTAAACCTCAATAACCCACCAAAAGCATCAGCAACCCAAACATTTTTATCGACTGTCCGCACCGTCTGACGTGGATAATTTCCTTTCATTTCTACCGAATCAATCTTCATACCAGCGTTGTTCAGAAAAGTAAGGTAACCCGTAAATGATGTGTCATTATATTCCGAAACACACAAGCCAGTCTCATTAGCATCTATATGTTCTATTGTCCTACCTGTAGTATACAAACTCACCATTCCAGTATCAGACAATCGAAATATTGCCTGATTTGTTGCTACATATACTTCATTATTCACAATTGTAATACCAGCGTATACATAAGAAGTATCAACTGCTCTCCAAATCTGAAAATTTTGCAGTTCATTACTGTTAACGTTAGCTATATATATTCCCTTTCCTGCTATCGCATACAGAGAATCTCCTTTCACTGTTACACCCTTTACAGGTATCGTACGTTTATCAATACTGAACTCATAAGTCTCTTTTACACTCACCTTATCTAAATCCACCACTATTATCCCCAATGAAGACGAAAGATAAGCATATCCATTACGGGTATAAACACTGTACACAGTTTTATCACCTGCTATCGTTTTTATTTTCAGCTCCGGCAAATTGTAAAATGTATTGTCTTTAAATAAATCTATGTTGCCATTCTCATACACCAGTATCGCCTTTCCTGTTGTAGCATCATAGCCCACACACTCCATTCCAATGTCAGACATCCCTTCTACTTTGCTGTAATCATCTATTTGCCCATCAACTGTATTGAAAACATAAAAACCCTGATTAGCTATAGCATACACCGTCTTACCATCGGTAGCCACACCCACAGCAGAGTTATAGGGTAAAAATGACCGCCAGCTCCCTATTGGAGATGTTTGAGAAACAGCAACAGTTGAACTTACTAGGATCAGGGTAATGAAGAAAGAAATTCTTGAAAACATCATCAAAATTAGAAGTTGGTAAATGTCCTAAATAAGGAACGTAAATAAACTAAATATATTGTGAAACCGAACTACCATTATAGCATTTCAGCCGGATGATACTCTCACTACAATCTGGCCAGTATCATTGACGCTATTGTAAAACATGCAAACACCACACTAGCAATTCCGTTTGTATTTGCAAATGCAATACCCACTTTACTCAAGTCGTTTGGTTTCACCAGCATATGCTGATATACTAATAACATAGCATAAAAAACAGCCCCAATCCAATATAACACACTAAGACCACCTTCATATCCAGCCCAAAAAACGAAACCCGCTGACAACACATGCAACAGCGATGAAACCATCAAAGAATTCCGGGTGCCTAGGGCTGCTGGTATTGAATGCAACTTATTTGACTTGTCAAATTGCTCATCTTGTAGCGCATAAATAATGTCAAAACCGGAAACCCAAGTAACTACCGCAAATGAAAACAACAAGGGCAGCAATGCAAACTCCCCAGTAACTGCCAGATACGAGCCAATAGGCGATAACGAAAGTCCTATCCCCAATACGATGTGGCACAACGCTGTAAAACGTTTGGTGTAACTATAAAACAACACCACAAATAATGCAACGAATGACAACTGAAAACATGCTTTGTTGATAAACCAAGTAGTAACAACAAACAAAACACAATTAATAATCGTAAATATCAGTGCCTGTCCTGGTTTTATGACTCCTGCTGGTATTTCACGGTTCGCCGTTCGCGGGTTCATAGCATCAAATCTTCTGTCCAGATACCTGTTGAAGGCCATTGCAGCGCTACGAGCAAATACCATACATAATACGATCTTCACCAGCAATGTCCAGTCAAATGCAATTTCAGAATTAAACTTGGTAGATTCCAAATACCCCATCGTGAAACCAATAAGCGCAAATGGCATAGCGAATATGGTATGGCTAAACTTAACCAACGATAAATAATGCCCGATACTGCGCGCAGGTGTTGACACCATACTTTCCATTTTATCAATTTATATCTGCCTCTATTCCTATAGACACTGCTTCCGGCAAAGTATTGGCATGAACTATAATGTTCTTTTGCTGAAAACCTGATTTCCCAGAGCTATTAAACACTACTGTCAACTCTCCATCACTGCCCGGTGCCACAGGCTCTTCCTGAAAATTAGGTACCGTACATCCACACGTAACATCTGTTTTTGCTATCATCAACGGATGAAAACCAGTATTCTTAAAACGGAATGTGTGTTTTAGCACCTTGCCTTCTGGCTGCTTACCAAAGTTATACTTCGTTTCATAAAACTGTATGGTTGTTTTGGGCATTTGGGCCACTCGTTGGCTGCGGGTAAGTGTTTGCTCCGGAAAAATTTCCCCCCTATACACTTCACCGTCTTTACTATAAAATATACCCTCGCCTCCACCTCTGAATGTCCTGAAAAGCGAATTGCGACTCACACCTGTCAATTCTACAATAACTAGTGTAAAAACAGATAGTGTAAGTATAGTGAGTAGAATAGCCCGATAATTTTTTTCCATTGATTAGCTGCATGTATTTTATGCGTCTGCAAAAGTAGTTATTATACATTATCTCATCACCCAATTATTGGTAAAGGCTTGTTATTATATAAAAACCTACCATATACCAACCAAAATAATAGTGTAATACCAATTATTGTAAAACAGTGAATTTGGCATGATGCCTTTTCCCTCTGCCTTCTACAGTGCAGATATACATTCCTGCTGCAAGACCTGCTACAGAAAGTTGAGCATGCTGGGGCTGCGAAAGTACTTTATGTCGTTGCATCACTCTACCAGACACATCTGTAATCACTATTTCAATCTCGGTACCTACTATATTGCTCCAAGATAATGACAACAGCTCTTTTACAGGATTCGGATATACCATTATACTACCCTCTGCCTTTACATCGCTCACCGCTATCTCATATACCTTTCTCTTATAAAACTCCAACCCACCTTTTACATTTCCTTTTATCATTGCATAACTACCGCTACCATCTATATCACCTACCGTTACTGCCGTGCGTCTGTTACCATATATTCCATAATAGGTTCCAGGATGATTGTACATACTATACGTTGAATCTATATAAGAATACCTCCCATCTACCAATGAGTAGGTTGCAGCGGTGTCGCCAGTCTGAAAACCTGTATACTGATAAATGTTACCCGAGTTGCTACCCAACAGCATATACTCCGTACCCGACGGGTCTAACTTACCTATAAACGGTGTAGAGTAGTTTCCAAAATTCTGTGTCGGATCTGCCTTTGCTAGACCAAGCTTTGTTTTTATTAGCTTCAGCCTTATCGCCCCTGGTGTGGTGCTTTCGTTCCTGTAATACTGCACAAAACCGTATACACTACCGATAATCAAGTCCTTCTTCCCGTCTTTATCTACGTCATATACAAATGGTGCTGCGTAACCTCCCACGTTTATTACCGCCCCCGAAAAATCTTGCAATTGCAATTGAGTCAATTGCCAGTCAGGTTGCAATCCGTCGCTAGAGGCATTATTTTTAAAATAACTCAGTGTACCATCAGTATGCCCCACAACTAGGTCTGCCCTACCATCTCCATCCACATCACCCACTGCTGGCGCAGCACCTTGAAAATTATAGGCGCTCATATTGATGAAGTCAGTTGTTTGCTGTGTAAATGAAGCATTACCTGGCGTACTCGTATTCTTGTAAAACGACATCCTACTTCTCAATTGTCCGCTTGACTGCCTGTACCCATCCGACCCTACTAATAAGTCAGGCCTACCATCTTTGTCATAGTCATACAAAATAGGATAAGTAGCGGTTCCTAAATCTATTGTTTTATCTGTCAAAAACGAATCCGACTGAAACTGCCAATCAGCAACCCCAGCAGTAGAATTATTTCTATAATACCATATACCCCTATAATTTTCTGCACTAGTGCCCGCATTGGGCGCTACCAGCATATCTTTTTTACCATCCAGATTCACATCTACACTAAATGCCGCTGGCCATGTTGGTATTACTATCCTTTTACCACCTGTTTGCCACAACGTATCCTGACCTATCATCGTGTCTACAGCATAACCAGTCTCCACTTTTCCGTTCTTCAGAAATGTCATCTCATTAAACGAAACACTCCCATCTAGGTAGTCCACATCTCCGTCCATGTCCCAATCAAAAAGAAACAAACTATTTCCTGAGTGAGTGGGCTTACTGGCCTCACTTGTCGGCCTCAGCAAACCAGCATTACTGCAAGAGTAGCCCAATGTATGCTCTCTGTAAAAACCTTGATACACCTTACCCCAACATCTGTCGGCTAGCTTTATACGTATGCTGTCACACGGCAATCCATCTTCCACGCGCATGTTTTTGTAATAGTACATGTAGCCGCCGGTTATGTAATAGGCTACAAAATCTATATCCCCGTCACCATCCACATCTGTTATTGCTGGTATATCACCCGGATTCACATAGGCATTTGCTGCACCTCCACTGCTTACATCATTACTGTAAAACAAACTACGATAAAATGCAAAACATAGTTCATTGCCCGCATTGTAGTAGCCTCTATACACCGAAAATCCATCCCCCCCTCTGTCAAACAGGTCTGCTATTCCATCGCAGTTATAATCTTTTAACAACATATAACCATAACATGCCGGAAACTTCAATGCATAGCGAGGAGCATATTTGTAATTGGGCATCCCACCCACCATCCCAGTGTTGATTAGAGTAGTCACCCCCAACCATGGCTCAAAAACCACCAAATCAAGTAATCCATCTCTATTCAGGTCGGCCTGCGAAAATTGCGGATTGTTAAAGCCTCCACACCATGCCAATGGCAATTGTTTACTGTACGCAAATACCTTTACTGTGGTATCGTGCTGATAGAATTCTTGCGCATTTACAAGATTAGATATTGATATAAACAACCAAAAAAGCAAAAACCTATACCCTACTTTCATACATAAATACATTCTACATAAAGTTAAGGTATTTTACAGTTTCAGCAATCATAAAGGTCTTGTTTTCATCATTGCTCATACTTCCGCAATGGCGAATCTGGCTCTTTCAAAAAGTGTTTGTATACCATTTTGTCTGCTACTGCTGGCAGTAGTTTGCTTAACCATACGGCTAGTTTGCCCTGACTGGTCAGTACTACACTACGTTTTCTTTTCTCAGTCGCATCTAGTATATGTCTTGCACATTCTTCTGAGCTCATCAGCTTACTTTCATCCAGCGGTGTTTCGGCCTGCGTTGAGCCATCTGCTATGCGGGCCACATTTCTAATATTCGACGCTGTAAATCCTGGCGACACCCACATCACATGTGTGCCCGTATGTAATAGTTCTGTACGCAACGATTCTAAAAAGCCCTGCATCGCAAACTTTGATGCCGAATAACCCGTTCTTCCAGGCAATCCCCTGTAGCCGGCAATGGAGGAAATACCCACTATTACCCCCTTATTTTTAAGTATGTATGGCAAACAAAATTTAGTACAATACACTAATCCCCAGAAGTTTATATCCATCAACTCACGTATCACTTGCAAGTCGGCATCCTCAAACAATGCTCGCATACTAATGCCTGCATTATTTATCAACACGTCCACTCCACCCCATTTTGCCACCACTGCCTGCATAAATGCTGCACAGTCTGCCTCCTTACTCACATCTGCTTTACAACACAATAATCGATCTGAGGAAGGGAATAGCCCATTAAGTTTATCAATATTTCTGGCACACACAGCTACTCGTGCCCCTCTGGCTAGTGCATCCGTTACCAATGCCTTTCCAATACCAGACGATCCACCTGTTATAACTACTATTTTATTGCTGAATGTTGCCATAAATACCTTGTAAAGCGCAAATATAAACCAAATACCAGCCTTTACACCCAGTTGATAGGCTTGTAGTATTGCATCATTGCCTCCTCAGCACTTCCCGGCTCGGGACTATGACTATATACCCATCGGGCCCTGGGGGGCAAACTCATCAGTATACTTTCTGTCCTGCCATTGGTTTTCAACCCAAATAGTGTACCTCTATCATGTACCAGATTAAACTCCACATACCTACCTCTGCGTATCTCTTGCCATTCTACCTCTTTCTGAGAATAGGACATATCCTTTCGCTTTTCTACTATTGGCACATATGCTTCTAAAAAAGCATTACCATTCGCTTGCTGAAACGCAAACAACCGCTCTCTTCCATCCTCGTCTGCCGCTCTCAAATAATCATAAAAAACACCTCCTATACCTCTCATTTCATCACCTCTATGTTTATTAGCAAAGTAACTATCGCAGTGTTTTTTATAATCTTCATACAAGTTCTCGCCAAATGGCGTAATGGTTCGTTTCAGCGTTCCATGAAAATGACGAGCATCTTCCAGCTGCAAATAATACGGCGTAAGGTCCGTACCACCACCAAACCAGCAATCTATCCTGCTACCAGCTTTGTCATACAACTCAAAGTAACGCCAATTAGCATGCACTGTCGGCACGTACGGATTCAAGGGATGAATAACCAACGAAAGCCCACATGCAAAAAAATCACTCTCTGGTACACCAAAGGCAGACTGCATTGAGGCTGGTAGCGGACCATGTACTACTGATGTATTCACTCCCCCTTTCTCAAAAACAGCCCCTTCACTTATTACCCTGGTTTTACCACCGCCGCCCTCTGCTCTTTCCCACTTGTCCTCTACAAATTTTGCTTTACCATCTATTTGTTCCAGTCCAGTGCATATACTGTCCTGCAACTCCTGAATGTACTCGGTAAAACGTTCCTTCAAGTTCATACTATTCACTGTTTAATCACTATTTACTTTTACCTAAGCACCATATTCTTTCACAGCATCTACAAATGCACGTGCATGATCTACTGGGACGTTAGGTAGTATACCATGACCCAGATTAGCCACATATCTTCTGGTGCCAAACCCATCTATCATCTCTTTTACTTCTTTTTTAATTTGAGGTATGGGTGCCAGCAGTTTCGATGGGTCAAAGTTCCCTTGCAAGGTTATGTTGTTGCTCGTCAATTGGCGAGCTAAAGTTGGAGTTACACTCCAGTCTAGTCCCAAACCCGCTGCACTTGTCTTACTCAGATCTTCTAATGCGTACCAGCTACCCTTCGGAAACAGTATTACAGGTACGTCAACACTCACAGCATCTGCTATCTGTACCAAGTAAGGTTGAGCAAAAATTTTGAAGTCTGCAGGACTCAGCATCCCGCTCCAGCTATCAAATACCTGCACCAGATTCGCTCCCGCTTTTGCCTGTGCCTTCAGGTATGTGATAGTTACATCAGTAATTTTTTGCAATAATTTATGCGCTAGCTCGGGTTGGGTAAAACAAAACTGTTTCGCTTTGTCAAATGTTTTACTGCCTTTTCCTTCCACCATATAGCACAACAATGTCCACGGAGCACCCGCAAATCCTATCAATGGCACCCTTCCGTTCAATTCTTGTTTGGTGAGCGACAATGCCTGCATCACATAGTTAAGCCTTTCTGCAGTATCTGTTGTTATGAGTGCATCTATATCAGATTCAGTTTTCACTACATTGGGTAGCAACGGACCTTTACCTTCTTCCATCTGTACCTCCATACCCATAGCCTGAGGTATCACTAATATGTCAGAAAATATAATTGCAGCATCTACACCCACTTGATCTACGGGTTGCAACGTTATTTCGCAAGCTAGCTCAGGAGTCTCAACACGTGTAAAAAAATCATATTTCTGACGCAATTTTATATAATCTGGCAAGTATCTTCCAGCTTGTCTCATCATCCATACCGGAGGCCTCGATACTGCTTCTCCTTTTAGTGCTTGCAGCAACAGATCATTTTTAAGTTCACTCATTCTACTCTATTTATTTGTTATAATAACCTTTATAATTAACTGAAAACCAATCACTTAAACGAAGTATTGAATTGCTTTTTTCAATAACTCTACCTTTCCTGCTACTCTACCAGCTACTATATTAATTTTTGTGTAATTATATATCGCAGCGGCAGTTGTATCGCCTATCGCAAACAAAACAGTATCGTCATCTACACTGTTACTCCCAAAAAAGCTGTGTACACCACTTGGGCTGTAAAATAATATCGCATCATATCTAGTATTCACTTGTTTAGCACACCACTCATTTTTATATACCACTAGCTCGGTAACTTTTACAGCAGCTTGTTTCAATGTTTTGGGCAATGTATCCAATCGTTTGTCACCACAAAAGAAAACCAATTCCTTTACACCGTTAGCTATCAGCAATGCAGCCATTTCTTTAGCATCATCCCCTGCATTAATAACTTCACACGCTTCAAAAAATTCTTTAGCTTCGCTATATGTATACTTACCCAAACTATAAACAACCCAGTTCTTTGGTCGCTCCTCTATTATTCCTGCTACAGCTCTCACTGCATGTTTGCTAGTAAAAGCTACAGCTATCCGTCGGTTTGTAGTATCTTTTGTCTTTGCCCTCAGTGCCTCGTCGTCTTCATATACTATATTTACAAATGGATCAATGTTCAGCGATATCCCATCAGGTACATCTAGCTCTATATTCAATCCATCTATTGCTGCAGTACTCAATATAGATATGCTCCGGCTCATATTAGACAACCAATTTAAGAATGAAAACCCAATTTATATTGATTATCAACTAGTTAGCAAACTCAACGACATAGCTACGTAAAGCAAAAAATATTAAATACCCGCTTCTTTTATTCCATCTAGTATTGCTTGTCCACCATTCTGCAGCAGTGCATTACCTGCCATGTAGCCTAGTTCATCTGCTTTACCTAGAGGAACTTTCAAATCTATCTCTCTTTTCTGCTTTCCGTCTCTGCTTAATATATTACCCGCAAATACTACATAACCATCTGCTACTCTCGCAAAACTACTTATCGGAGTACTACACCCACCCATCAATACCCTCAAAAAATCACGTTCTGCTTTTGTACATATTTCTGTATGCCGGTCATTCATTTTATAGCATGCTTCGGCACAGTAGTCATCACCTTGCTTACATACCACTACTATTGCGCCCTGCGCAGGTGCTGGTAGCATCCAGTCTAGCGATATAGAATCAGATGGTCTTAAACCTATTCTTTCTAGTCCGGCTGCTGCAAAAATGGCACCATACCAATTACTTTCAGCCACTTTACGCAATCGGGTATTTACATTCCCCCTCAAATTGTCTATCGTCGATTCAGGATATCTATTCAGCCATTGTGCTTTTCTGCGTATGCTGCTTGTTGCTATGTTTATTGTCGCGCCTGTTGCATTACCTGTGTATCCAGGGCCTGGTACTAATATATCCAGCTGGTTAGCTCTTGGCAGTACTGCCGCTTGCATTACTCCTTTGGCCAGTATAGTAGGCACATCTTTCATGGAGTGTACAGCTATGTCTATTTCATCATTAAGCAATGCTATGTCCAGCGCTTTGGTAAATATACCCTGCACACCTATTTCGTACAATGGCGTTTTAAGGTCTGTATCGCCTTCACTTTTTATATACACTAGCTCCGATTCATATCCATATCCAGCCAGCAATTCCCTTACAGTGTTTGCCTGCCACACTGCCAACTGGCTTTCGCGTGTCCCAATTCTTATGATTTTGTTTATCATAAGGCTATAAAATCGTTAATTGCTTGTATATAATGACATCCCGGTGTGTAGTCCCTGCGCATACGGGTGGCAAGATTATTAATCACCTTCTGCACTTTTTCCTGATGGTCACTCCCGTGAATGGTTGCCAATGGCAATCCACTTAGCAATATCGGGCTGATAGGAATCTCCAATAGCTTACTCTTCACTTCGCGCAGTACAGGTACATGCTTACGCATATCGCACCACTCCACAAACTCAGATATGTGTTCTTCTATAATGCTCAACGCTTTAGGTACTTCAGCTTTACGCTTCTGCAACGTTTCATCTTTTATCTTCGATAACATATCTACATCCACAAATCTTATCCCTGCCAGCTGCTGAGCATCCACTGCTACATTGCAGGGCACAGATATATCTATCACCAGTTTATTGGCTGCATTTTCCAGGTGTTGTTTCAGCACTACCGGTTCTGTAGCATTGGTCGATACCAGCACGATATCAGCACTTTCTATCTCAGATTGCAGTTCAGCAATCGGCGCCGATCTCAAACCTAACTCTGTTGCAAGATTAATTGCTGTTTCCTCGGTACGGTTTATTAAAGTGATATTTTTTGTCTTCAGATAGTCTACCACATTCCTGCATGTTACCCTACCTATCTTCCCAGTGCCTATTAGCACTATCTTTTTTCCAGTCATTTCCAGTTCGCTTGCACTACCCTGAGGCATACCCACAAACTCTCTTATATACTGAATAGCAGCAAATGATACAGATACAGTACCACCACTCAATTCTGTATTTGTTTTTACTGACTTAGAAGCCTGAAGCACTGAATTTATAAGGCGTTCCATAAACGGACCTATATACCCATTGTTTTTGGCAAACTTAACTGCACATTTAATTTGACCCAGTATTTCATAGTCACCCAGTATCTGCGAATCCAACCCAGACGCCACATGATACAAATGACCAATAGCCTCTATTCCTTTTTGTGAATAAGACATATCGGCAAATGTCGCCTCATCACCGGCACACACACTACTCACAAAACGCATCATGTGCACATCACTCTCCGCAAAACCATAAATCTCAGTTCGGTTGCAGGTCGATAGAATGAAAAAATCACTAACTCCATATTCAGCTGCAGACGCCAATAGTCGGCTATACTGCTCCTGATTTACAGCAAAAAGACCACGAACAGCCGCATCACTCTTTTTGTAATTGACGCCTACTATCCTGAATTCTTCAATATTATGGGTAATTGGTTTGTGCATGTTTGGTTTATAAATGCTGCTTTGCAAAGGTACTTTCAGTGTTCCGTGCTGCGAATTTTCTATGTCATAACTCCGTCATTTCACCACATGATTATCATCAGTTTTTTATGACAATTTCATCCCCCAGATTCAGGCAATAATGACCATTAACTCTTTACAAAATCATCTTCTCTCAACCTGAAATCAATTATACAGTCCTCCTTACTTACGCTACATCACGCACAAAGGGATTTAAATACCGGGCATTTTACTTTTGCCAGACAATTGAAATCATTTCTGCCAATTTTCAATGTAATTTGCATGTAGGATGGAAATAACTACTGCCGCAAAAAATAGATTCACTTTATCGCTCAGTCATTGGCACCAAAACTACAATGTACGTAATCTGCCTTGGAAAGGTGAAAAAGACCCATACAAAATTTGGCTATCAGAAATTATATTACAACAAACCCGCGCAGCACAGGGGCTTCCTTACTACCTCGCTTTCACACATGCCTTTCCCACAGTTGCACACCTTGCAGTCGCCGATGATGCTGATGTTTTTAGGTTATGGCAAGGCTTGGGTTACTACAATCGTTGCAAAAACATGTTGGCTACTGCCCGTATCATCACGTCAGCTCACCACGGGGTGTTCCCAAATACCTATATACAGTTACTTGCACTCAAAGGAATTGGCCCATACACCGCCGCTGCAATAGCCTCTTTTGCTTTTAACCAACCTGTGGCTGTTGTCGATGGCAATGTCTACAGAGTTCTATCTCGATGTTTCGGCATCGATTCTCCTATCGATAGTACTTCTGGCAAAAAACTATTTGCCGAACTTGCTCAACAACTTTTGCCACCAGATAATAGTGCCGCTCACAATCAAGCCATTATGGACCTTGGTGCTACAGTTTGTACGCCTGCTTTACCCAAATGCGACAGCTGCCCTTTATCAAAACTGTGTGTTGCTACAAAAAGTGACCTCATCCGACAACTACCCATAAAAAGCAAAAAAATAATCGTAAAAGAAAGATTCTTCAATTACATAATATTTCAGCATAATAACAATACTTGGATCACTCAACGACAAGCAGGTGATATTTGGGAAAATTTGCATGAACCTTACCTAATCGAAACCAAACAACCCACTGAAGCAATTGCTTTATACAAAGATAACTTACCACTAAACGCACACCCTAACAGCCTGAAATTGATTTCAAAATCAAAACAAAAACTGACCCATCAAGTGATAAACACCTGCTTCTATACACTGGTTATCAACGATTTATCTCAGTTCAATATGCCAAATGGATGGTGGGTCAATAACTCCGAACTGAAAAAATTAGCCTTTCCTAAAACTCTTGTTTCTTTTTTTAAAAATAATTTATACTTTTAGATTGATTATGAATTAAGCATTTTGTAGACTGTGTAAAACATACGGATATGAGAGGAGTTAACAGAGTAGTACTGATTGGCAATCTGGGCAAAGACCCCGACTTACAGCACTTGGAAGGAAATATAGCTGTAGCTAAATTCCCACTTGCTACTACAGAAACTTACAAAGACAGAAACGGTACGTTAATCTCACAAACAGAATGGCACACAGTAGTACTTTGGCGTGGACTAGCTGATCTCGCACAGCGATATCTACACAAAGGCAGCCTCATTTATCTCGAAGGTCGCATTCGCACCCGCTCTTGGGAAGACAAAGACAAAAACAAACGATTCATAACTGAAATAATTGGCGATAATCTAGTAATGCTTGACAAACGAAAAGAACATTCTGACAACAACACTATAGAAGGAACTAATACCGATGTTGCTGGATTTCCAGATATCAACTTCGATAACAACACTCCCGGCAACATTATCTCAAAAGACGATATGCCTTTTTAAAATAAATTACCTTCCAATATTAAAAAATTGTCAGAAACTAACTTTGTTTCGTTCATTTTTCTAATTTTGGAAATTCATCAAACTTTTACTTCAAATTGGAAAGCACCGAAGGCGACACGAATATTACCCCATTGCTCCTTGAAATAACCAATCAGGCATTTGCATCATCTAATGCCACTATACTTATAGTTGCAGTATTGGTGCTATTACTCATGACAGCTATTACTGCTGGTGCAGAAACCGCATACTTCTCTTTGTCCGCCAAAGACATCAATTTCCTTAAAACTAACGAAAAAGGTAGTGCTCGTATTGCATCACAACTACTGGAACAACCAAAGCGACTGCTGGCTACCATTCTAGTTGCCAACAACTTTATTAATATCGCAATAGTCATTTCCACCGATTTGTTAGTCAGGTCTATGCTGCCAGCAAGCATGAACCCCATTTTCACATTCCTCATTCAGGTAGTTTGTGTCACATTTTTATTGGTCCTCTTCGGCGAAGTACTACCAAAGGTCTATGCCACACAAAACAACCTCAGAATGGCGTTATTCTCAGCGCCTTTCCTTCAGGCTTTAAGCTGGACTTTTAAGCCCGTTAGTAACATACTAGTTTCTTCTACTCGCTTCATCGAAGGCAGAATGGGTACCAAATCTTCCAATATTTCAAATGAAGATTTCGAACATGCTATAGAACTCACTGTTGGTCATAGCGCTACTCGAGAGGAAGTAAATATTTTCAAGGGAATACTCAAGTTCGGCAATATCACCTCGCGGCAGGTCATGCGCACTAGGCTCGATGTAAGCGGAATCGACTTCGATATGACCTTCCCAGAGGTCCGCAAGTATTGTATAGAAGTTGGATACTCTCGTTTGCCGGTTTACAAAGAAAATCTCGATACCATCGCAGGTATGATTCATACCAAAGACTTTCTGCCCCACATCGACGACGACTCTTTCAACTGGCACAAGCTAATGCGGGCTGCTTTTTTTGTGCACGAGGGCAAACTTATCGAAGACCTACTCAAAGAATTCCAGCAAAAAAGACAACATTTCGCAATAGTAGTCGACGAATTTGGTGGAACCTCAGGCATCATCACCCTCGAAGACATAATGGAAGAAATAATAGGCGATATCAAAGACGAATTCGATGAAGACGACCTCCATTACAAAAAAATCGACGATTCTAACTTTATCTTCGAAGGCAAAACGCTTATCAACGATGTATGCCGTATCATTGGCCTTCCCTCTGACGAGTTCGACTCAGTCCGCGGCGAAAGTGACTCTCTGGCAGGCCTTGTGCTGGAAATTGCAGGAAAATTTGTAGCCATCAACGATGTGGTGAGCTACGAAAAATATGATTTCACTGCCATCGCTGTCGAAAAAATGCGTATCAACCGTGTGAAACTCACCATCAACTCCCCAAAAGTTGACGACGAAAATAATGAAGAATAATTAGCAATATTTAATACACACATCCACAATCTTAAATAAAATGAAAATGGAGGACAACCAAATTGGTTTCCTCCATTTTCATTTTACAGTATCTATTACTCTAGTAATACTTCTTCATCATTATCAACGTGTAGATAACACCTGGCAACCACCCTAGAAAATAAAGAACCAATGATATAAGCCAGTCAAACCCTTCGAAATTATCATTAAATCCCATTGCCAACCATCCAAAACCTATAATTGCCAAAAGTATATACACCCCTTTCGATATATCCAAATTCTCCTTCAGTCTGTCAGACAACTTAGTGAAAAAACTCTTTTGACCCACTACCATACTCATCTCTTCATCAGCCGTAGTTACATCGGCAGTTGAAAACGTACTTTTCGATACCGCTTCATTTCCTTCCGAAGCACCAGCAGCAACAGCTTGTTCCACAGTTGCAGATGATTGTACTTTCTTTACTGCATACCCAGCATACGTTGTAGTGCACAACGCAGTAGTGGTCAACAATAATAAAAATAGCTTTTTCATGTGTCTAAAGTTTTGTAGTGCAAAAATATCATTTTTACCACACAATGAGGGTATATTGTATAACATTTACTAAAAGATAATAGTATCACGCCATATCTTTATGCTTCAGCCATCCCTTAATCGCATATATCGGACAATATCCGGTAAATCCTGTTACCATTAGCACCACTACTACTAGCATCAGCCATATACCTATATATTCTGGTATGATGTCCGTCATATGCAGCACCGTTATCAGCACACCCACCATCATTCGTATACCTCTTTCCCCAAATGTCATATTAAACTTCATAACTCATTCTTTTTCACAAAGGTCCATCAACCACCCCTACCTATACCTGACCACAATCAGTACAATTCATGACAAATGTATTTAACACAGCTTCCCACACAAAAAAATCAGTTTATCACCTACAGTGTTTACTTTTGTCTAGCTACAATGCCGGGTTATCGCCGCACAGAAAATGTGACGGAGGAAAGTCCGGACAGCAAAAAGCAGCGCACTACCTAACGGGTAGGCACTTGCCTAACAACAAGTGACAGACAGTGCCACAGAAAATAACCGCCTGCATCTCCCCAATGGTGATGACGGTAAGGGTGAAAATGTAGTGTAAGAGACTACGGCTTTGCCAGGCAACTGGCATTGGGGGTAAACCTTGCGTGCTGAAATGCCAAATAAGCATACGCCCGAGGATCGCTTGTCCGATGTATGTGGGTTGGCAGCGCGAGGCAACGTGCGAACGTTGTCCCAGATAAATGATAACCTGTGTTGCATTAGCAGCACAACAGAATCCGGCTTATAGGCATTGTAGTTTTTTTATCTCCCTCTCACAACTCGATCCTTTCCTTAATCCTTTCCGCACACCAGCTTCACCTCCCACCACACGCATTCAGTCAGTTATTCTTGTTCAAATCACGCCTTTGGCGTAGCTTTGGCATCCTTGTGCGACAACATGACAGTTGAAAAATATTTGCATGAATTTTGATACTCGCATAAGGGTATTTACTTGCCGTGAGGCGGGTTTTTTGTTTTTACTTTTAACCTCTTACTTTTTATAAAATGTTAGGCATTCTCGCAAAACTGTTTGGCGGCAGCAAATCCGACAAAGATGTAAAAAAACTCCAACCCATTGTAGCTCAGGTTAACCGATTCTATGAAGAATACCAATCATTATCTAATGATGACCTGCGCAACAAAACTCAGGAATTCAGAGCGCGTATCAAAGAACACCTTGCTAACATTGACCAGCAAATAGCTGATAAAAAAGCCGAAGCCGACAACGTCGAAGACATTCAGGCACGCGAAGGCATCTACAACGAGGTCGACAAACTCGTCAAAAAACGCGACGAACAAATTGAGGAAATCCTCAACTCCATTCAGCCAGAAGCCTTTGCAGTAGTCAAAGAAACTGCACATCGCTTCAAAGACAATACAGAAATAGTAGCCACCGCCACCGACTTGGATACTGAACTTGCCAATACACGCAAGCACATCCGCATAGAGGGCGACAAATGTATCTATAACAACAATTGGGAAGCCGCAGGCAGCACCGTCACCTGGAACATGCTCCACTACGATGTGCAGCTCATAGGTGGTATGGTCCTCCACGAAGGCAAAATAGCCGAGATGGCTACCGGTGAGGGTAAAACACTCGTGTCCACTCTCCCAGCCTACCTCAACGCACTCGCTGGCGAAGGTGTTCACATCGTTACCGTCAACGACTACCTCGCCCGCCGCGACCAAGAGTGGAACGGTCCATTGTTCGAGTGGCTAGGTCTTGTTACAGATTGTATCGACAAGCACGAACCCAACTCACCACAACGTCGTCAGGCTTACATGGCCGATATCACTTACGGTACCAACAACGAATTTGGTTTCGACTACCTCCGCGACAACATGGTGCACCACCCCGAAGAAATGGTGCAGCGCAAACACCACTATGCCATGGTCGATGAGGTGGATAGTGTACTTGTAGATGATGCCCGTACGCCACTTATTATCTCTGGCCCTATACCTCGTGGCGACGAGCAACAGTTCCATGCCCTCAAGCCGCGTATCGAAAAACTACTCGAAACACAAAAACGTGTTATCAACCAAAGTATCACTGAAGCCAAAAAACTCATTGCCGACGGCAAAACCGATAAAGACACCGGCGGTCTGCACCTTTACCGTGCTTATCGTGGTCTGCCCAAAAGCGGTGCACTTATCAAGTTCCTGAGCGAAGAAGGCAACAAACAAATACTCCAAAAAGCCGAACACCACTTCATAGGCGAGCAACAGCGCAACATGCCAAAGGTCGATTCTGAACTTTACTTCACTATCGACGAAAAAAACAACAGCGTTGACCTCACTGATAAAGGTATAGCACTCATCACTGGCGCTGGCGAAGACCCACACTTCTTCATCATGCCCGATATCGGTAGCGAGATGGCAACGCTCGAAAAACTCGACCTCTCGCCCGAAGAAAAAGTACAACGCAAAGACGCGCTCATACAAGATTATTCCATCAAGGCCGATCGCATACACTCCATACAACAGCTCCTCAAAGCATATACCCTCTTCGACAAAGACGTGGAATATGTGGTAATGGACGGCAAAGTAAAAATCGTAGATGAGCAAACCGGTCGTATACTCGACGGACGTCGCTACAGCGATGGACTACATCAGGCCATCGAAGCCAAAGAAAACGTACAGGTAGAGGCAGCTACACAAACATTTGCTACCGTTACCCTCCAAAACTTCTTCCGCATGTACCACAAGCTGGCAGGTATGACCGGTACAGCCGAAACAGAAGCGGGCGAATTATGGCAGATATACAAGCTCGATGTGGTAAGCATCCCTACCAATCTACCCATTATCCGCAAAGACGAGCAAGACCTGGTGTACAAAACCAAACGCGAAAAATTCAAAGCCGTCATAGACGAAATCGAAAAACTAAGCGGTGCAGGTCGTCCAGTGCTAGTAGGTACCACCTCTGTCGAGGTGTCTGAGCTACTTAGCCGCATGCTACAGCAGAAGAAAATACAACACAAAGTACTCAATGCCAAGCAACACGCCCACGAAGCACAGATCGTTGCCGAGGCGGGTCTCGCAGGTGCAGTTACCATCGCTACCAACATGGCTGGTCGTGGTACCGACATCAAGCTCGGCCCGGGCGTTAAGCAGGCGGGTGGTCTCGCCATCATTGGTACCGAAAGACACGAAAGCCGCCGTGTAGATCGTCAGTTGCGTGGTCGTGCCGGTCGTCAGGGCGATCCCGGTTCTTCGCAGTTCTTTGTCTCCCTCGAGGACGACCTCATGCGCCTCTTCGGCTCTGAGCGCATAGCATCACTCATGGACAAGATGGGCCACAAAGATGGCGAGGTGCTACAACACAGCATGATCTCTAAGTCTATCGAGCGCGCACAACGCAAAGTTGAAGAAAACAACTTCGGCATGCGCAAAAACCTCCTCGAGTACGATGATGTCATGAATGCACAACGCGATGTTATTTACAAGCGCCGCAATCACGCACTCTTTGGCGACCGTCTCTCTATCGACCTCGACAATGCCATCTTCGCAGTATGCGTAGACCTCGCAGAGCAGTTCGTAGCCAGTGGCGACAAAGAAATCTTCAAACTCGATGTCATCAAACACCTGTCTGTCGAGTTCGATGTACCTAAAGAACTACTTGCCAAGCCAAACGCCAATGTTATAGGCGAACAGCTCTACAACGAAGTAAAAGATGTCTACATCCGCAAAACCACCGCTCTTCGCGAGCACATGATGCCTACCCTTGCCCAGATACTCACCGACAACGGCGACCGTATCGACAATATCGTAGTACCGTTTACCGATGGTGTACGTGGCATGCAAGTCTACATCGACCTTCAAGAGGCGGTAGACCGCGAGGCAGCACCAGTCATAGAGTCGCTCGAAAAAAATATCACGCTCGCCCTTATCGACGAATCCTGGAAAAACCACCTCCGTGCCATGGACGATCTGCGCCAGAGTGTACGTATGGCGTCTTACGAGCAAAAAGACCCCTTACTGATCTATAAGTTCGAAGCGTTTAACCTCTTTAAGCAAATGATGCTCGAAACCAACCGCAGCATCATCAGTTTCCTACTTCGTGCCGGCATACCTATACAAGAGGCTCCGCCACAAGCAGCTCAAATGCCCGAACCATTCACCGATATGAGAGGCATCAGCAACAACAAAGCACAAGTCGAAGCCGCTGGTCACTCTTACGCTGCCAACGAAGAAGACTATTATACCGAAACACACCAAACCGAACCAGAAGTAAAACGCACACCCGTACAGGCAGGGCCCAAAATTGGTCGCAACGACCCTTGCCCTTGCGGTAGCGGCAAAAAATACAAAAGCTGTCATGGCGCTGGGTTGCAATAATCCACTACCAACACTGCAATACACAAAACGCCTCCCTTACTCAAGGAGGCGTTTTATTTTTGGGGTCACCAGCCACAGCACTCCCAGCATCGCCTCTTGCGTCGCAGCTCTTGTACGTTCAGGGCAGTGAAGGGCCTTGCTCATAAAACCCAAACCTAGAAAGACATATAAATATTACGGAGTAGATAATGAGTAAACTCCCCGCCTTTTTTAGGAGGGGATGCCACAAAAACATTGGCGAAGCCAGTTTTTGTGGCTGGGGTGGTAAGGCACATGGGCAGTTACTCTTCACCTGAAAA
>CAMDNC010000019.1 GCA_945902755.1 Flavipsychrobacter stenotrophus | reverse complement strand
AATACCGTTCACATGCCTGGCACAGATGCTAAAAAACTAGCAGATAACTATGCTGGTATGTTTAGTGTTACATACGCTGGTCTGTAGTATTGAACTAAATTTATATACAGAAAAGCCCTTATGTATTCATTGTGTCTGGGCTTTCTCTTTTTTTTATTTGTTTAACGATTTCATTTTTTAGCATTGAGCCATACTAGTGCCTTGTAGGCAGCATTGTGCAGAATGGTGAGGTGGCTTTCTTCAGGTAATATTTCATATCGAAATGCAAAGTTCATTAGGGTTTCTTTACCATAGATTTCTTTGATTTTCTTAGCATCTTGGCGCATTATTAAATCTTCTTTACCACCCACGGCCATATATACCTTGTGCAGCATATTGTATTTTAGATGTTTGCCAGATACAGGTAGTAGCGATTGTTTGTCCCACCATAGGCTGGGGCTTACTATGATATAGTTGTTGAATAATTGATCATGCTGCAATAGTATCTCAGTTGCTAGTAATCCTCCCAGCGATTGGCCTAGGAGAGTAGTATTGGCATTGGTTCTGTACTGATTGTCAATGAAAGGAATAAGCTCCGCTTGTATAAAGCGAATAAAGGAAGCAGACCCACCAGAAGTAGGGAAGTCCAGTTTGTCTTTGGATACAGTAGTAGGAAAAGTAAAGTCTCTTTTACGGTCAATGTTGGCAATGCCCACCACAATGGTGGGTGGCATTGCCTCTATCATAGTCAGAAACTGCACCAGTCCTGTTACGTGTATGAAATCTTCGTTTGCAGAGCCATCAAGTAGATAGAGGATAGGGTATAATGCAGTGTCTTCTTTGTAAGATTTGGGTAGGTATACATTTATTATCCTATCCTCGTGCAGAATGGTAGAGTGTAGGGTATGCACATGGCCAATTTCTAGTGTTTTCGTTGGCTGAGCATCTACATTTATTGATAAAAGACATGTTGCAACTAGTAGGGAAAAGATATGTTTTTTCATCTTGAGTGTGATGGTGTTTTGCAATGCAAAGTAAAGTTTATCATAAGTAAAGCCTGTTTTGTCGTAGGTGGTTTTTAGGGTGAAACTATTTACGCGATGCTTATGCTTTTAGTCTCAGGAGAAGTGTAATTGCAATGTATATTTGTAGTGTTCACCATAAACTAATAACACCGATATGAAATGTTTGCTGGTTTTTGTTTTTGTGTTGTTTACTTCATGTTTGGCTACTGCGCAGCCTATACCTGCTATGAGTATAGATGAGGTTATAAAGCGTACTTCGTCTAAAGACACCACCTACATCATCAATTTCTGGGCCACTTGGTGTGCTCCTTGTGTAGAGGAGTTGCCAGTTTTCAACAAACTCCAAAAGCGCTTTGCTAATATGCCGATAAAGGTGCTTCTCGTGAGCCTAGACTTTAAACAAGATTACCAAATAAAGTTGAACACTTTTTTGCAACGAAAAAACATTCTTCCAGATGTTGTATGGTTGTCAGACACCAACCCAAATGTTTTTGTGCCGAAGGTAGATAATACATGGGAAGGTTCTATACCTGCGACTGTTGTAGTAAGACCAGGCACGGGCGATAAAGAATTTATTGAAGGGCAGGTAACTGAAAGACAAATAATTGGTATCGTCGATGAGATGAATAAATAGACTTTTTTTAGTGCATGTATCATTCTTATGGCAATCAATCATGATGGTCACCGTATATCATAATCACCAGACTAGACAGGGATAGATGCACACTACTTTTGAATAATTGGTTAATCCAATGTACCTTTGTGTGACCGCTACAGCTACTTCCCCTATTTTATTGTAATATCATAGCTGCGCACCGGTCTTTACAAAACAGGAGCGTTATGACAAAGTATATATTTGTAACCGGTGGTGTTACTTCATCATTAGGTAAAGGAATTATTGCAGCCTCATTGGCCAAATTATTACAGGCAAGAGGCTTTACTACTACCATTCAGAAGTTTGACCCTTACATTAATGTAGACCCTGGTACACTAAATCCCTATGAGCATGGCGAGTGTTATGTGACAGAAGATGGTGCCGAAACTGACTTAGATTTGGGTCATTATGAGCGCTACCTCAATACCTATACCTCACAAGCCAATAATGTAACGACAGGCAGGATATACCAACATGTTATAAACCGCGAGCGCGAAGGGGCATATTTGGGTAAAACCGTACAAGTTATACCGCATATAACAGATGAAATAAAACGCCGAATGCTGCTGCTGGGCGAGCATAATAAATACGATATTGTTATTACTGAGCTAGGGGGCACCGTGGGCGATATAGAGTCGCTCCCCTACATTGAAGCTGTGAGACAATTGAAGTGGGAAATGGGTAATGAAAATTGTCTGGTTGTGCATCTTACGCTCATTCCTTACCTAAAGGCAGCTAAGGAGTTAAAAACAAAGCCTACTCAACACTCAGTAAAAATGATGAGCGAGCATGGCTTGCTGCCGGATGTTTTGGTATGTCGTACTGAAGAACCACTATACAAGGACCTGAAAAGGAAAATAGCATTGTTTTGTAATGTAACGCAAGATGCTGTAATAGAGGCGCTAGATGCTGATACCATATACAGTGTGCCGCTGGAAATGATGCGCGAAAGGCTAGATGTAATATGCCTGGAAAAGCTACATATGCCTTTGGGCAATGAGCCTGAGCTCACGCGCTGGAAAGAATTTCTGAACAAGCTAAGATACCCTACTAGCAAAGTGACCATAGGTCTGATAGGCAAGTACGTAGAGTTGCAAGATGCTTACAAGTCGATATTGGAGGCATTGATACATGCTGGTGCAATGAACGAATGCAAAGTAGAAGTGCGTAACATACACTCTGAATATCTTACTAAAGATACAGTAAAAGAAAAATTACAAAATCTGGACGCAATTCTTGTGGCACCAGGCTTTGGTAGTAGGGGCATTGAAGGTAAGGTTGACGCCATTAAATATGCACGAGAACAGAAGATTCCATTCTTTGGTATTTGCTTAGGTATGCAAATGGCGTGTGTTGAGTTTGCCCGAAATGTACTAGGTATGGCTAAAGCTCATTCTACCGAAATGGATCCAGACACCGACCAAGGGGTGATATGTATGATGGAGGAGCAAAAAGCTATTACACAAATGGGTGGCACCATGCGTTTGGGAAGTTATGAGTGTGAGCTAAGGCCAGACTCACAAGTAGCAGCTATGTATGGCTCAGCAAATATCACTGAACGTCACCGCCATAGGTATGAGTTTAACAACGAATACCTAAATTTATATGAAGAAGCGGGTATGATACCTGTTGGCAAAAATCTTAAAACAAATCTTGTAGAGGTAGTGGAAATCAAAGACCATCCTTTTTTTGTAGGTGTTCAATATCACCCTGAATACAAGAGTACAGTTGAGAATCCGCATCCGTTATTTGTAGCGTTTGTAAAAGCTGCAAAAGCTGCTCAAGCAGAACGTAACTTGCTAGCAAAACGTACTAGTGAGAAAAAGACTGTGGCGTAATGATGCATGGAATGATGAAATGGTAATTTGAAATAGAGTGTAATAATTGTGAAGTAGATTTTGTAGGGATAAAAAATATTGATTTATGCAAGTACGTATTTTGGTAGGGTTATTGGCGGTTGTTTTTATGTCTTCTTGTGCCGAAACAAGAATAACCGAACATGAAGATTGGGGAAAGAAATATGAGCAGTATGGCATTAAAAACGCCTGTATCATATTGAGAGATAATAACCATGAAGCAATACATTATTACAATAAAGACCGTTGTATTACCCGATACACACCAGCTTCTACCTTTAAGATATTCAATTCACTGGTGGCTTTGGAAACAGCAATCGCCCCTGACGAACGTTTGATGATAAAATGGGATAGTAGTGATGTGTGGCCCGATGCTTGTGAAAAAGATCTAACTATGAATGATGCTTTCAAAGAAAGTTGTTTGTGGTATTATCAGGAGATAGCCAGAAGGGTAGGGGCCGCTAGAATGCAACATTACTTGGATACTATAAAGTATGGCAATATGAATACAGCAGGAGGAATAGACAAATTTTGGATAAATGACTCCCTACAGATATCAGCAGATGAGCAAGCAGGCTTTGTAAAGCGACTGTATTTTGCAGAGTTGCCCATGTCTGAGCGAAGCCAAAGGATAGTAAAAAATATGATGCTACGTGAGGATAAGCCGAACTATAAATTGTATTACAAAACAGGAACAGGCCGTATAAAAGGAGATAAATGCATTTATTGGATTACAGGTTTTGTGGAGCGCATACAAAAGGTGAAGGAGCCAAAAGGCTCAATGAACAAGGCTGATGAGCGTAATTATCCTTATTTCTTTGCGCAGAATTTTGAAATGCCAGTGGCGGATACCACCAGAGATTGGTTTGAAACTAGAATACAAGTGTTAAAAGAAGTACTTACTGATTATGGCGCTATACCTCGCAGCGAGGACAAGTAACATTATCGTTGATTGTTGTTCGTAATGCTTGATGAGTTTCCTACTACGAACGCATTTGATGGTGCCAATGGTTGCTATTTACCTGATTTTGTCTATTTTGTATCCAAACTAACAACATGCAATTCAGCGCACAACAAATAGCAGGCATTCTTAATGGTAGTATAGAGGGTAATCAGGATGTGAGTGTAAGTACACTTTCAAAAATAGAGGAGGGTAAGCCAGGTTCTATATCATTTCTTGCCAACCCTGCTTATACTCAATACATATACAACACTAATGCTACACTGGTGATAGTAAACAGTGACTTCGTAGCTACTGCGCCCATATCTGCAACCCTGATAAGGGTAGAGAGTGCTGCAGCCGCTTTTGCCAAACTGCTAGAGATGTATAATCAGGTGAAGCTGAATAAAACTGGTGTATCTAAACAAGCATACATAGCTGAAAGTGCTACGATAGGCGAAAATATATATGCAGGCGAGTTTGCAGTAGTGAGCGATAATGCTCGTATTGGCAACAATGTGAAGATTTACCCTCAGGTATACGTAGGCGACAATGTAGTGATAGGCGATAACACAACGCTTTTTGCTGGGGTAAAAATATACTCAGATTGTGTAGTGGGTAGCAACTGCATCATTCACTCCGGCACGGTAATAGGCAGCGATGGTTTTAGGTTTGAGCCACAAAATGCCGAAGGACAGCGCAAGGTTCCACAGATCGGCAATGTAGTAATAGAAGATGATGTAGAGATAGGGGCAAACTGTGCCATAGACCGTGCCACACTGGGGTCTACTATTCTACGAAAAGGAGTTAAGTTTGATAACCTCATACACATAGCACATAACGTCGAAGTGGGCGAAAATAGCTACCTGGCAGCCTGCAATGTAATAGCGGGCTCTACCAAAATAGGTAAAAACTGCATGTTCAGCGGGCAGGTAGGGATAGTAGGGCATTTGCAAATAGCCGATAATACTATCATCACTGCTCAGTCGGGTATATCTAAAAGCATTACAAAGGCAGGAGAGGTTTACATGGGGTCGCCTGCATTTGATGCCAACAGATATCGCAAAGCATACATCCACTTCAGAAATCTGGATAATCTGGCGCAACGCATAAGTGTGCTAGAAAGAAACAAACAAACAGAAGAGTAAAGGAGAACTTTTTTTGATGCCTTGCCCTGGCTATGACAGCACAGATATTCGTATGGTGTGATATTCATGCGATGATTTGTCGTCAGGGTCTATTCCCCAGTAGGACGTTGCATCACCATGATTCACCGCCAATTCAAGATAGCCAGCAGTGGTGAATCTGCATAGTGGCGTACCAATAGGTACATCGCTATAGTGGGTGCTTATAGTGGTAATACTATAGCCCTTGAACGTGCGTATACTAAATGGTCGAGAGCCTATCAGTAGGTCAAAATCCTGACGAGAAAGGTTGATAACTATATTGTGGTAACGGTCAATGCAGCGAATGTGACACACTAATCCTATGGGGGTTATTTGTGGCGCGGGTAGTGGCAGCAACAGTGGCCTGTAGGCCTCAGTTTGCTCAGAAAAAAATGCCGGAATTTGTCTAATTAGTTTTGCTATCTTTTCTATCCATCCTTGTAGGCTATACACCTCTGTAAAGCTATGTAATAATCGGGCAGTATCAGCCATTTCTTCGCCTAATGCTGCGGGTAGCAGTCCGTTGTCATGCGCTATAAAGTATTGTCCGTATGCTGTGGCGACTATAATGGGCAATGCTGGTAGGCTGATAGTAGTTTGTTTGCGCCGCTCTCCGGGTAGTGAATTCGACATAGATATAGGAAATGGTGCGACGGTGGATATATGTACCGTACCAGCAGGGAATGCATGTGCCGATGAAGCCCAAATATGGGCAGCCTCACGCCAGCCATGCTGCAATACATGATGCGATAGACTCACAACATTGCTATCGGGTACCCAACGCTTCAGCATACCACCTAGCATAGCTGCAGTAGTGTCTTTTGTACCAAGGTCTGTTGTAAGGGTAATGATCATCATTGAGTGTAAAGGTATATAGATGTATCAGTTAATAAACAATGCTCTTTCAGGTGCCATTACTCATCTTAAAAAAAGTGTTTGTGAAAATGGATATGTAATAAATAAGTTAAAAATGTGTGCATTATGTAACTTAATTAGTTTACTCTGTAATATAAACAAGTATAATAACTTGATCTTTGAATGTACTCAATAGCAGTTTATTAATTATCAACATTAGCTGACTATATAAAACGAAAATGTGCTTACATCCAACAATCAGGAATCGAGATATGCTAGAAGTTTGATAGAAGCTAGCCTTGACCCGCTTATAACTATTAGTATAGCTGGTAAGATAACGGATATGAATCAGGCTTTGGCCAACATAACCGGAATGACCAGAGAGCAGCTTACAGGTACTGATTTTTTCGACTACTTTACAGAACCATTAGACGCAAAGAAAGTGTATGAAGAGGTGTTCGCAAAGGGGTTTGTAGTAGATTATCCACTTACAATAAAAGACCATAAGCTTACCGATGTGTTGTTCAATGGTTCTGTGTATAAAGACGAAAAAGGGAATGTTTTGGGTGCTGTAGTAGTGGCAAGAGATATTACAGATCAAAAGAGAATAGAGACAGAAATGTTGGAGGCTAAAGTGTTTGCCGAAATAGCAACACAAATAGCAGAAGATGCCAAAAATAAAGCCGATTTAGCGAGGGGTGTAGCAGAAAACGCAGTAAAATCTAAGCAGCAATTTCTGTCTAACATGAGCCATGAGATACGTACTCCTATGAATGCGATTATAGGATTTACTAAGGTCTTACTAAAAACCAACCTAACAGATAAGCAACAGGAATATCTTTCAGCGATTAAGACGAGTGGAGATGCACTCATTGTACTCATAAATGACATACTAGACTTGGCAAAGGTAGATGCTGGTAAAATGACCTTTGAGAAAACGCCATTTAAGTTAGCTTCTTCAATTTCGGCAATGTTACACTTGTTCGAAACTAAAATAAATGAGAAGAACCTTGAGTTAGTAAGGTATTATGACACATCAATACCTGATGTATTAGTAGGCGACTCAGTAAGGCTGCATCAGATAATAATGAATTTAGTGAGCAACGCAGTTAAGTTTACATCGGAAGGTTCAATAACAGTAAGTGTGAAGAAAGTGAATGAAGATGAAAAAAAAGTAGGAATACTATTTTCAGTAACAGACACTGGTATTGGAATAGATGAATCTAGAAAAGATAGCATATTCGAAAACTTTCAACAGGCTACTAGTGGTACCTCAAGAATTTATGGCGGTACAGGCCTGGGGTTAGCAATTGTTAAACAATTAGTAGAACCGCAGGGGGGTATTATTTCAGTAACAAGTAAAGTAGGCATAGGGTCAACTTTTAGTTTTTTATTGAGTTTTGATAAAACAGATGCCAAGGTGCAGCCTGAAACAGACTGGCAAGATGAAGATATAGAGGTAAATCCACTTAAGGTATTGGTGGTGGAAGATATGCCACTAAACCAGCTTTTAATGAAAACTGTTTTAGATGATTTTGGCTTTGAGAGGGATGTTGCAGCTAATGGCAAAATAGCTATCGAATTGTTAGAAACCAAGATGTATGATATTGTATTAATGGACCTACAAATGCCAGTAATGAACGGATTTGAAGCTACAGCTTACATAAGAAACACACTGAATTCTTCGATACCAATAATAGCCTTAACAGCAGACGTAACCACCGTAGACATAAGTAAATGTAAAGCTGTAGGTATGAATGATTATTTGGCTAAGCCAATTGACGAAAAACTACTTTACAAGAAAATAGTCAGTCTGGTTAAAAAAGTAAAAAATAATGTCACTGCTAGTGCTGTAACCAGAGCGGGTAAGTATGTTAACCTTGAATATCTTGCTAAACGGACAAAATCGAACCCTGAAATGATGATGGAAATGATAGCGGTGTACCTCGAGCAAACACCGCCACTTATAACCATCATGAAACAGAGCCTAGTAGACAAAGACTGGCTGGCGCTACATGCCGCAGTGCATAAAATAATACCTTCTTTTTCCATAATGGGCATAGGGGAAGATTCAGAAAATATTGCAAAAAAAGTACAAGAATATGCCAAAACACAGCAAGAAACAGAAGTAATGAGCAAGCTAATAGCTCAGTTAGAACTTATTTGTGTACAAGCGTGCAAAGAACTGGAGGAAGAGTATAACACAATTAAACAAAGTAAAAAGTGAACACAAAAAAAATTAGTTTGTTTTTGGTAGATGACGATGCGCTCTACCTGAAATCATTAGAATTAGAATTTAAACAGTATGCAGATTTTTTTGTAGAAACCTACGCCACCGGTGAGTTATGTATGGACAGTATTTCGCATAACCCCGATATCATAATACTAGACTATTTGCTTGATGGTATCGATAAAACAGCATTAAACGGAATAATGACTCTAGATAAAATAAAGTTATACAATCCCGAAATTGCTGTTATTATGCTGTCGGCGCAAGATAAAATTGAAGTTGCGGTCGACTGTATGCACCACAAAGCACATGATTATGTAGTAAAAAGTGAAACGGCTTTTACAAGATTGCAAAAAATTATCACTAATATTTTTAAATATCGAAAAATGGAAAAAGAACTCAACTGGTATATGGCAAGAATGTGAATCTTGGAATAACCATTAATTATATAAAATAAAGCCAATTAATTAGCTTAACTTACATGAATACCAACAGTAATGAAAAGCATAGTGTGCATTTACAATTTGTAAATAGTTCATGGTGTCAAGGTGCAAGCTGCCTTTGAGAAATATTCACTACTCATCATAATCAAGCCCAATGAATGAGCCCCTGTGCTTATAAGGTTTGCCTCACATACGCTTAATGATACCTAAGTTGTTGTAGCTCTGCTATAGTGGCAGTCTTGCGCAAATTTCCCCCTCTTATTTAAAAAATTAATTATACCAACGCTGGTAGCCGCAGCACAAAAACGGTTTGTGTATATGAGGCTTGTGCTAGCATCGCAGGTTTGCAATACTCCCAAATTTAAAATGATACTATACATAAAATACATGGTGAGCCTTCGTTGCAAGATGATGGTCAAAGACGAGCTCAAAAAGCTGGGTTTACACTATATTGTAGTAGAGCTGGGTACAGTTGAAATAATGGAAGAATTAACCGACCAGATGCGAGAAGACCTCAGGAAAAACTTAGCTCAATCTGGGCTGGAGTTGCTTGATGACAAAAAAAGCATACTTATCGAGAAAATCAAAAATCTGATCATTGATATGATTCATTATTCCGACAACCTACCAGAAGTAAACTACTCAACATACATCAGCGACAAACTTGGATACGACTACACCTACCTAGCGAATGTATTTTCGGAAATACAAGGAACTACAATACAGCAATACATAATTGTAAACAAAATTGAACGTGTAAAAGAATTGCTACTATATGGCGAGCTGAACCTCACGGAAATATCCTACAAATTGAACTACAGCAGCGTTGCGCATTTGTCTAACCAATTCAAGAAAGTTACTGGTCTTACACCAACCTACTATAAGAAATTAAAAGACAAAAAACGCTTGGGTATAGATGCTGTGTAGGTAGGCATTGCTCACGGTTTTTACGTTGCACACCACCTCTAAATGTGCGTAAGGTTGTTAATCCTTTTTTTATTGTCTATTGTCAAGTTGGCTCTTCTTAGGCTGTTATACATATGTATTCACCTGTTAGTGTGAATTCTGTAATTCTTAATCACACATGTGTAATGCCCATGAATGATGGGTGGTAGACCTTTACATAGTGAAGATTCTTTCACGAGTAACAAGCAATTATTTGAAAAACAATTTATTTTACGCGTTAACAGCAGCAGCTCTGTTATTTATGCCAAAAGTAGTGTTCGGGCAAGCTCCGAACCTAGGTACAGCGGCTAATTTCGTTCTGTTTACCACTGTTGGGGCAGTAACAAATTCAGGCATTCCATACCTCACACACCTTACCGGCAATGTAGGCTCCAACAGTGGGTCAAGCACCGGATTCGGTAATGTTGATGGCAGAATGCTGGACGGGGGCATAGAAAGTGCCGCTGCTGCTACTGATCTCGGAATAGCTTATTTGGCGCTCGATGGCGCCATTCCCACATTCTTCCCATCCTCACTACTCGGAGGTGGTGCCACCCTAGTTCCAGGTGTTTATTATATACCTTCTGCCGCTACAATGAATGGTGTTCTCAACCTTGATGCAGGTGGCGACCCCAATGCAGTGTTTATCTTTCAGATAGAAGGTGCTTTTGCTACTGGATCAGGTGCAAAAGTACATTTATTGAATGGTGCGTTGGCGTGCAATGTCTTCTGGAAAGTAGAAGGTATGGTCAGCTTAGCTAGTAGTACCACAATGCGCGGTACTATAGTAGCACACAACGATGCTATAAGTATAGGGGTAGGTGACACACTAGAAGGCAGAGCACTCTCTATCAATGGTGCTATCACTACCAATGCTATATTGGCATATACACCTATAGGTTGTGGTAGTCCGATACTTACTGGTTCGGCTGCACCACCATTAGGTGCAGCAGCAATTTTTGGTGTTTTTGCTGGTATAGGTTCAGTCACCGCTACTCCCATTACTTATGTCAATGGCGACGTAGGGTCCAACTCTGCAGGGGCCACTGGTTTCGATCCGCTCAACGTTACAGGTACTATACATCCTGCGCCCGATGCAGCTACAGCAGCCGCAGCCGCAGACCTAATAATAGCCTATAATTTTTTGAATGCAACTACTACTGAAATTGATTTATTATACCCGGCACTTTTTGGTCATGATCTGGTACTGACGCCCCATGTATATAATTTGGCAGGTTCTCCTACCACACTGACGGGGTCAGTTTTTCTGAATGCCCAAGGCAACCCAAATGCAGTGTTTATTATAAAAATGAGTGGTGCATTTATTACCAGCACACTTTCTAGAATAATACTTGTTAACGGAGCAAAAGCTGAAAATGTATATTGGAAAATAGATGGTGCTGTAAATATTTTCGCTAATTCGTTCTTCAATGGTACAATAGTAGGTGCAGGAGCTATTACATTAAATACTGGAGATACACTCAATGGTAGAGCACTCACCATCAATGGTGCTGTAGCTATAAATGGTAGCTATATAGAACCTCAACCAGCGCCATGTCAGGCTTCTGATATTACAGGTACTATGCAGGTATGTGTAGGTGGTACTACTTTATTGTCAAATGTGGATACTGGAGGAATGTGGTACAGCACAGATACTGCTGTAGCAACAGTCGATACAACTACAGGCCTAGTGACTGGGGTATCTGCGGGTACTGTTATTATTTCGTTCCGCTCAGGCTTGCATTGCGAGGTTACTGATACCGTGCTTGTAAATACGGCTCCGGCAGCTATTACAGGTTCTGATACTGTTTGTACAGGCGATACGGTAATGCTATCTAATATCACCACTGGTGGTACCTGGACTAGCAGTGATACTGCAATAGCTACTGTAGCTACTACATCTGGTGTAGTTACAGGCATAGCCGCTGGTCAAGCTACCATTTCTTATACTACTACCGGTGCTTGCAGCTCTTTTATGACTATCAATGTTAGTCCTACTCCTTTTGCAGGTAATATAACAGGCATTAGTCCTCTTTGCCCTACAGATACCGCTTCTATGCATTCCGATACTACGGGTGGTTTCTGGTTTTCAGGCAATACATCGGTTGCCTCTATCGATTCTGTTACTGGTTTAGTAACCGCGCTTATGTCTGGCACTACCGTCATATCTTACACAGTTACCAATAGTTGTGGCGTTGCCGCTGCTACTTCGGTAGTCACTGTCAGTGCGCTGCCCTCTGCTGGTACTATCAGCGGCACTGCTACAGTTTGCCCTGCAGCTACTACTACGCTTACTAGTACATTTTCAGGTGGTCGTTGGGCCTCGTCTGATACCGCTATTGCTTCAGTCGATAGTTTGTCAGGCGTCGTTACTGGTGTTTTAGCGGGTACCGCTACTATATCATATACAGTTACCAATACTTGTGGTACAGCCACTACTACAGTAGCTGTTACTGTCAGCACACTTACATCTGCTGGTGCACTTTCGGGTGTGGCTTCGGTTTGTCCTGCTACTTCATCTACTCTTAGCAGTACAGTAACTGGTGGTGTTTGGACATCTACCAATCTTACAGTCGCTACCATTGGCAGTTCATCAGGTATTGTTACTGGTTTAGTTTTGGGTACATCTACTATTTCTTATACGGTTACAGGTAGCTGTGGCACAGCCTCTGCTACTATTGTAGTTACTGTCAATACAGTGCCGGTTACTGGTACTATCACAGGTACCACTACAGTATGCGTTAGTGCTACTACGACCCTTGCCAATACCGTTACTGGTGGTGTGTGGTCGTCGGTTACTGCAGGTGTAGCTACTGTTGGTTCACTATCAGGTATTGTATCAGGTATTGCTCCGGGTACATCTACTATCTCTTACACTGTCACCAACAGTTGTGGCACTGCTGCTGCTACCCAGGTAGTTACAGTCAATCCTTTACCTAATGCTGGTACTATCAGCGGTACAGCCCTTGTGTGTGCCGGTAACATTACAACCCTTAGTAGCACTGCTACAGGTGGTGTGTGGTCTTCTGCCAATACTGCTGTTGCTACAGTAGGTACATCTGGCGTAGTATCAGGTATTTCAGCCGGTACGTCTGCTATTTCTTATTCATCTACTAATAGTTGTGGTACAGATATCGCGTCGTTAATTGTTACCGTTTCACCATTGCCAGTTGCAGGTCCTGTCTCTGGTGTATTAGTTGTGTGTACCTCGGCTACTACTTCTCTCGGCAATAGCACTACAGGTGGTGTATGGACATCTTCAGATATTTCTGTAGCTTCTATCGGTTCTGCATCTGGTATAGCTACTGGTGTTACCACGGGTACGGTTGCTATTTCTTACACTGTTACCAATAGTTGTGGTACTGCGGCAGTAGGGGCGGTGCTTACCGTCAATCCCGTACCAGTCGCTGGCACTATTACTGGCCTTGCTTCTATTTGCCCTGCAACTACATCTACGCTTAGTAGCACAGTAGCTAGCGGAGAGTGGGCATCGTCAAATACTACAGTAGCTACAGTAGGTTCTTCATCTGGTATTGTTACTGGGTTGATACTTGGTACGTCTACTATATCTTACACAGTCAGCAATAGTTGCGGTGCGGCTACTGCTACAGTTGTGGTGACGGTAGATGTAGTGCCAAATGCTGGTGCCATCACAGGTATTACCACCCTTTGCCCCGCGGCTACTACTACCCTTAGCAATATTGTGAGTGGTGGTGTTTGGTCATCTGTTACTACTGCTATAGCTACTATAGGTGCTACATCGGGTATCGTATCTGGTGTTGCAGCCGGTACCTCTCTTATGTCTTATACTGTTACTAATAGCTGTGGTACTGCTGCTGCTACAATAATAGTTACTGTTAGTCCGCTGCCAGATGCTGGTATTAACACAGGTACTGCTACCGTTTGTCCTGCGGCTACTACCACCATCAGCAATGCAGTAAGCGGTGGTACATGGTCTTCTACCAATACTGCTGTTGCTACTGTAGGTAGTGCCTCTGGTATCGTTTCTGGTGTGGCTCCTGGTACTTCAGTTGTCTCTTATACAGTTATCAATAGCTGTGGTACGGCTGCTGCAACTACAGTGGTTACAGTTAGTTCGCTGCCAGACGCTGGTACTGTTACTGGTATAGCTTTTATATGTGCTACTGCCAATACCAACTTTAGTAGTACTGTTACTGGAGGTGTTTGGTCGTCTGCCAATCCTACAGTAGCAAGCGTAGGCTCCGCTACTGGTTTGGTATCGGGTCTTGCTGCTGGTACATCTACTATCATATACACTGTTACTAACAGTTGTGGTACAGCTTCTGATTCTAGAGTTGTTACCGTCAATCCATTGCCAGTTGCAGGTACCATTTCAGGTGCTAACAGTGTGTGTGTGGGTTCTACTGTCACACTTGCCAGTACAGAAGCTGGTGGTGTATGGAGCAGCAGCAGTGCTAATGCTACAGTTACTTCAACAGGTGTTGTTACGGGTATTATTGCTGGATCATCAGTTATTACCTATTCAGCTGTCAACTCTTGCGGCACAGCTTTCGATACGCATCTGGTTGCTGTTAACCCTTTACCTAATGCAGGTGTTATCTCTGGTCCATCAGCAGTATGTGTAGGTGATGTTATAATCCTTACCAATACCGCTACAACAGGTACATGGAGCAGCAGTAATAGTACTGCAAATGTTAGCGGTGGTATGGTGATAGGTGTTCTGCCGGGTATAGATACCATTATCTACTCTGTATTTAATGTATGTGGTTCGGCTTCAGTCATTAAGATTATCAATGTCAATATACTGCCAGCTATGCCAGTTGTTACTACTCAGTCTCCTGCTGCTTTGTGTGTAGGTACTATGTATCAAAACTTCGGTACATCAGTGCCGGCAGCTACAGGCACAGAGTACAATTGGACTGCTGTAAATGCTGGTGTATGGGCGCAAGGGGCATTCAGCAACTATGCGCTGGTCAATTTCAATGTAATAGACACAGCTTTCGTTACGCTTACAGCTACTATCTCAGCTACAGGCTGTAGCAGTGCAGCAACAACTGCTGTTAACGTAGGTGCTAGTCCTGCACATACCGATTATGTGTCGTATTTCAATATGCACTTCGTGTGCACACCTGCCGACAACAGTACCTACCAGTGGGGTTATGACGACGCCTATACACTCGATTCTGTAATACTGAAAGGCGAAATCAATCAGGACTATGTAAATACAAATCCTGATCTGTCTAACAAGTATTATTGGGTGATGACAACCAGAAATGGATGTCTACAGAAAACGTATTACAGAGCGCCGGTTACAGTACAAACTATAAACGAAGAAGCGGTTAGTGTTACCGTATTCCCTAATCCTGCATCAAGTATCGTTAATATCTCTATCAGCAATGTTACCTCAGGCAAAATAGTTGTAGAGATAAGCAATATGCTAGGTCAGGAAATTGCAGCTACTGATGCTATCGATGGTAAAGCCACACTTGATGTTGCTACCCTGCCAGCAGGCGCATATATGGTTTCTTGTTTCCAAAACGGTGTAAGAATATCAGCTTCAAGAATTACAAAAAACTAAAGTTCAGTTTACTAAAACAAAAAAAATGAAAAATATAATTCTCCTCATGCTATCTGCTGGCTTTTCTTTGCCAGCGATAGCACAGCGGGCACACACACACAGACAAGCAGATAGTTTATCACCTAGGTGGGTAATAGATGCCAACCTGATGGGCGGCCTCGCCGATAAAACTTTTACAGTAGCGAATAGTTTAGTTAATTATCCAGGAGCAGTCAATGCCAACACTGGCGAACTTAAATATAAAAATGGCTACTCTTTAGGTGCCAATCTTCAATTGGGTTTTTTCTTCGGTAAAAAACGTCATTTTGGTATCGGTACAGGGTTGCATTATGCAGCTCAAAACGGTGAGGCTGCGCTAAATGATTTTCATATAGATACCAGAGCTACTGATCTCGCGGGCAACACTTACAGAAATATAATCAGAGGCAATGATGTCAGAGAAGATATCTCTACTACCATGATTAACATTCCACTGGTACTGAAGTACAAAGTTCGCTTCTCTAAACATTGGGGTTTTGCGATGGATGCTGGTGCGCTTTTCAATGTTCAGGCCAAAAACGAATATACTACTCAGGCGACATTCGATCAGGAGGCAGTGTACAAATTTGTACAAACAATAGATGGTGGAACTACTTCTGTTTATGATGACGGTGTTACTCCAGCCAATAGTAACTGGCTGATTACAAAAACTGAATTCCTGAAAAACAACCCTAACGGCGACTGGGCTGAATACGCCCGCATAAAGCGTTCTATGGGTATCAATGTCGGTGAGAAAATGACAACTGATAATAGAACGGGTTCTACCACTTACAAGCCAGGTTCTGTAGGATTCATCATTCAGCCATCTATTAGTTTTTATCTTTCAGATAATGTAGCGCTTAATCTGGGAGGATATTACATCATGCAGACATTTAAAAATGATGCACAATCAGGGTACAGGCTTACCGATGGTAATGGCTCCTATAGTTCTGTACTTAATAATGTTACCTCTGTAAACAACGCTCAGTATGGGGTCAATGTTGGGGCTCGTTTTTTGTTGGGTAGCAAAGATAGAGATCACGATGGAATATCAGATAGTAAGGATAATTGCCCTGATGTTTTTGGTCTGAAAGAGTTTTACGGCTGTCCTGATACCGATAAAGATGGTATACCTGATACCAAAGATTCTTGTCCTACAGTCTGGGGATTACCACAGTACAATGGTTGCCCTGACACAGATGGGGATAGCACTCAAGATAAGCTGGATGAGTGTCCTTTTCAAGCGGGTCCCAAAGCGCTTAATGGTTGCCCAGATAGAGATTCAGATGCTGTCGCAGATAAGAATGATCTTTGCCCAGATGAGTATGGTTTGAAGGTTTTTCAGGGTTGTCCAGATACCGACAAAGATGGTGTCCCCGATCATAAAGATAAGTGTCCTGAAGACGCTGGTTTGATGTCTAATAAAGGTTGTCCTTTGGTGGAAAATGACCCAAATAAAAATAACAGCAATAATGGCACAGGTACCCATATGGTCAACATGACTATGCCTATATTGTTTGAGGTAAATATGGCTAAGATTCATTCAATATCTATGCCCGTCGTCGAAGATGCTGTTAATGAGTTGAACATACACAAAAGGTCTACCATAATCATTGATGGTCATGCCGATGCTAGCGGACCAGAGTCGGTAAATAGAGTATTGTCACTAGAACGCGCCAATGCTGTTAGGGACGAACTAAAATCAAGAGGTGTTAATACTACTCGCCTCAAAACTGTAGGCCATGGTAGCAGAGTACCAGCGGCTACAAATGATACTTATGAAGGTAAGGAACAAAACAGGCGCGCAGTAATGAGATTGATGAGAGCAGACTAATGTATTTGGGCTCAGTTGTTGAACAAACAATTGAGCTCACTACTTAAATAATTCAACAATTTGTGTTTGCAAAAGCACTATATTTTCTAACAACTAAATTCTGAGGACTTGAAAAATTTCATAATAATTACCCTGCTGTTGTTGGGTGTCACTACTACTACTTCGTTTGCACAAACAGAGGTACCTACAAAAAAAGAAGAAAGAGCGCAGCGCAAAGCTGATAACAAAGAACGTCACGCAACCAATGCTAAAAACAGGCTGGCTCGCAAAGAAGCGAAGGTTAAAAGAAAGGCAGATAAAATTAACAAAAAAAGACGCAAAATGCATAAAAAACAAAGAAGAGTAAATGCTGATCAGAGAGCTATAAATGCTGAAGCCGTTCAGAAAAAGCAAGATTAAAATTTTGGATTTCGACATTGACAGTGGGGTAGTATTACTCCACTTTTTTTATGCCATTTTCTACTAACAATCAATCATGTTTTACTACCCTTCGTCGGCTGTTATAATTATTGTTTTTGCCCATAGGAGTGTAGTGTGAATGATGTAACTTATATAGGCCGCTATGTAACACTTATGGGGGTAATAAAGTACACCTTTGTGTAGTGGAAATTCATCCACCTAAAACACACTAACAATGAAAAAAATTATCGTTTTCATATTGATGGCGGGCATGTCATTTACGTATGTCCCAACCACCGCGTTTGCAGCAAAAACAGCTACTACAAACACTTCTAGCGATGCAAGTGCCGCAAATGCACTGATTTTGAGATTAAGTGCCATTAATGGCATGGATATCACAGAGCTAAGCGGCAAAGAGAAAAAAGGACTAAGAAAAGAAGTGCGCAGCATCAAGCAGCAGCTAAGTGATATAGGTGGTGGCGTATACATCTCAGCAGGTGTTCTCATTCTTATTCTCATCCTGCTTATTATTCTACTATAGTATCTCCCATATTGGCTTCAGCTATTTCGCTGTTGCTCTACAGTGTCAATAAAAAAACAAAATGAAAAACATGACAGAATTCAAAGGTAATTGGAATGAAGTAAAAGGAAAGTTGAAGCAAAAATTTGCAATGCTGACAGATAATGATCTCCTTTTGATAGAAGGGAAACAAGATGAGTTGATTGGTCGGCTACAAGTGAAACTTGGCAAAACAAAAGAAGAAATAAGTAAGATCATTTCAGAACTGTAAACAATAATTAGTCTCACATCATATTTTAAACAATCAAAACATAATTATGAGCAAGTCAATTTTAATTGCGGTAGTGGCTATTTTCTTCGTAGGAACAACAATAACTTCTTGCGACACCCCGAAAGATAACGTTATAGATGCACAAGAAAAAGTAGCCGTAGCTACCGAAAATCTCGACAAAGCTACAGACGACTACATCGCTGATATAGAAAATTACAGAAATGAAACTAACAGCAAAATTCTTGAAAACGAAAACACCATCAATTCACTTAAAGCGAATGTAAGTGGTAAAGAAGCCTCTGTAAAGTCTGAGTACTGGAGCAAGATAGCAGAGCTTGAAAAGAAGAATGCTGAGCTAAAAACACGTATGGCGTCATACAAAGCTGATGGCAAAGAAAACTGGGAAGCTTTCAAAATCGAGTTCAATCACGATATGGACGGCATAGGTGAAGCTTTTAAAGATATTACAGTTAAAAATTCCAAATAACATCTCCGATAACTATCGACGGGTGTAAGCATTAGCAGTGTACAACAAAATAAAAAATGAAAAAAATATTATTAGCTATCACAGCAGCATTATCAATGAGTGCTGCAAGTTATGCGCAAGATCAACCTGACAAGGTTGTAGTAGTTGAACGGGATGATGACTTCAGAGATCGTATGATGTTTGGTGTTAAGGCTGGTGTAAACTACTCAAATGTTTATGACTCTGAAGGTGAAGATTTTAGTGCTGATCCTAAATTTGGCTTTGTAGGTGGAGCGTTTTTAGCCGTGCCTATAGGTAGTTTCCTGGGTATACAGCCAGAGATTTTATACTCACAAAAAGGCTTTAAAGCTGTTGGACGCATACTGGGTAGCAGCTATGAGTTTACTAGAACCACTAGTTACATAGACGTGCCCGTATTTGTTGCCATTAAACCTAGTAAAATGTTCACCATACTAGCAGGCCCTCAGTACTCTTACTTGGTTAGCCAGAAAGACGAGTTTGTGTCGTCTATTATGAGCACAGCACAAATGCAAGAATTTGAAAATGACAATCTGCGGAAAAATACGCTGTCAATAGCCGGCGGTGTAGATATCAATGTTCGTCACTCAGTTCTAGGCCTTCGTGCAGGCTGGGATGTTACCAACAACAACGGTAATGGAACATCTACAACTCCTCGTTACAAAAACACCTGGTTACAAGCCACTGTAGGCTTTAGGTTCTAATGAGTTTATATTTTGTGAAAGGGAATAGTGTTTAATTATCTATTCCCTTTCTTTTCAAAAGGTTTCTTTCAATTTTTTATTCGTTTTAATGAAAACTCGCAGTTTAGCCTTAGTGGCAATAATTTTAATTTCAGTACTCAGTGCTTCAGCACAAAAGAAAGCAGAGAAATACGGTAATACATTCAACATAGGTTTGGGTCTAGGATATTCAGGTTATTACGGCAATTCATCTCCTGTAATACATGCCGATTTTGAGTTTGATCTTGCACGTTACTTCACACTCGCTCCTTTTCTTAATTATTCTACCTATCGCAATTACAGTTATTGGGGCAACCCCTCCAATCCGTACAAGAATTACTACTACCGAGAGACAATTGTTCCAGTAGGCGTTAAGGGCACATATTATTTCGACAATCTGCTTGATGCAGGTCGCAAATGGGATTTTTATGGTGCAGGTTCGCTGGGGTTCGTTTTTCGAAAAACAACATGGGAAAATGGTTATTATGGGCAAACTGTTGTACGGCGTGCTACCGGACAAATGTATCTCGATTTGCATGTAGGCACAGAATACCATATCTCCCGCAAAACTGGTCTCTTCCTAGACCTATCAACAGGAGTATCTACAATTGGTTTAGCCTTCCACTTATAGTACATTCATTATTCTCACTAATCCACAAACATTAATTCAATCATGGGAAATCTACTATACATTATTGCTGTTATACTCATCATAGGTTGGGCTATAGGTTTTTTGGGCTATCACACTGGTGGGCTCATACATATCCTGTTAGTCATAGCCATTATTGCTGTCATTTTACGCATTATTAAGGGCAACAGAATTATGTAATCCCAAGCAGTAACAACTGTAAATAAATAACCTTTGTTTGGTAGGTTTTTTACGCCTTACTTTGCATCACAACAGCGCGAGGTAGAGCAGCGGTAGCTCGTCGGGCTCATAACCCGAAGGTCATAGGTTCGATCCCTGTCCTCGCTACATTCGCAAAAAGGCAATCATGAAAATGGTTGCCTTTTTTTTGCTCTTCGGGCACTTCATGCTATACGACAGTTGTCGTTCACAGGGTTACCACCAATCCTCACTATTTTCCCCTTTTGATAAGATTCGTCAAACACCCTTTTTCCTCTTGTTTTTTTTAACTCAAAACAAAAGCGCCTAAAATCATAAAGTGGCTGATTTCAAGGAAATCAGCCACTTTGATTATATCACTTCTAGTACTTCAAATTACCAAGTCACTATTTCAGGTAGCCTTTTTCGAAATTTCGTAACCATACTGTTCGAAGTTTAATTAATTATCAGATTCACTATCCGTTTCGCCAATTACCGGAGGCATAAGCTTATATATAACGGGTGTAACAATTCTAGATAGTAGTGTCGAACTTACCAAACCTCCTATGAGCACTATTGCTAATGGCGAAATTAATGGGTTGGTAGATATAGCTATGGGCAGCAAGCCACCTATAGCTGTGAGAGATGTCAGTACTATAGGCAAAAAGCGAACCTCGCCAGCTTCACGGATCGCATCATCGAGGCTTCTACCCTGCTCACGCAGCTGGTTGGTGAAGTCTACAAGCAAAATCGTATTTTTTACTTCTATACCCGCAAGGGCTATCAGACCAATGATGGCTACAAATGATAATGAGTTGCCAGTAAGCCATAGAGCGATAGCCGCACCAACAACACCCAGAGGAATAACTGACAGCACTATCAGGGAACTTTTGAATGTTCTAAAAAGAAGCACCAACATGGCTACGAACATGAAGATTGTCACAATAATGATGGTCGTAAATCCGCCAAAAGAATCTTTACGAGATTCTATTTCACCACCCATCTCATAGGTATAACCAATGGGCAAGTTCATCTTATCCATCTTACCTATCACATCAGTTATTACCCTATCTACCAGAAAGCCTTTCTTTACATTAGCCTTAATTGATACCACTCTCTTTTTCTCCATATGGTTGATATTAAGTGGAGAGGTCTCAAAATGCAGTGTTGCGAGCTGGTCTAGTGGTATTGCTGTGCCCTGATTATTATTCACAAACAAATTATTGAATACATCCAGCGTTGATCGTTCGTTTTTTGTGCGGGTAAGTAACAGGTTATACTCGTTTTCGTTCTTGTCAGTGTACTTACCCAGATTCATACCAGCAACTGCTAGCCTCACTGTCTTGTCTATATTCACTGTCGGCACTCCTAGCATCTGAGCTTTATCCTTATCTATGTCTACTTTTATATCTGTCTTCATGATGCTGACCGGATTGTTCACATATATCGTTCCGTCAGTCTTTAACAACATATTTTCAACCCTTGCCGCTAGCGATCGCAGTGAGTCTAGGTTATCACCAAACAGACGTACTTCTACAGGCGCTGCTACTGGTGGGCCTTGTTCAAAGTTTTTTACTTCTATTTTTGCGCCTGGGTAGGGTGTCCACTTTCCTCGCAATTTTTCAATCAATTCCAGTTTTTTGTCAGGTGCAGTATTCTCATTTAGCTGAACAAAAATTTGACTATAGTCTGATCGTTCGTTCTCCTGAATTTCGTTGTAGTAGATGCGCGGATTACCTTTTCCTACATTGGCAGCAAAGTATTTTATCAAAGGTTCCTTTTTTAGTTCCTTTTCAATTTCTTTGGTAATGCTAGTGGTATACCTCACATTCGACTGCGGTGGTGTTGTTATATTTATGAAGAACTGCGGTTTCTCAGAAGCAGGAAACAAGCTAAAACCAATAATGTTAAATAGTACCGTAGAACCACCAAAAATTACTACCGCTGCTACTATTGTTATGGCTGGGTGTGCCAGTGCGCTGTCCAGTAGGCGCGAATAGCTTCCATGAATCAACTTTTTCAAAGCACGCATAAATATATTCCCATCCGGATGTCCGGTATGATTCTTCAGCAGTTTGCTAGAAAGAAATGGGATTATTGTAAGCGATACAAACATGGAAGCCAGCACAGAGAAAATAACCGCTAAAGGCAATCCACGGATAAAGTCACCAGCACCTTCTGGCATAAAAACAAGCGGCATAAATGCGATAATTAGCATTATCGTGCAGCCCAATACTGCTTTGCCTATCTGGCCAGTAGCCCTCAGTGTAGCCTCCATGCGGCTGTGCCCTTCTAGCATCCATCGTTCTATGTTTTCTACCACTACTATGCTATCATCAACCAGTAGGCCCAATGCTACTACCAGACCTACTATACTAAGTTGATTGAGGTTGTATCCGAATAGATTGAGTAAAACTACCCCAATCGATAAGGAAAGTGGTATAGATATCATAACAATTAATGCCGGCCTAAAGCCTAATGGTAACAACGTTATTGCTACCAGCAGAATGGCAATGATAAAGTCTTCACCTAGCCCTGTAAGACGTTTGTTTACATTTTCTGCCTGATCAAAATTTTGAACTAGGTCAATATTGGCGGGTAGAGTTTTTCTGAATTGCTCAATAACCACTTTATACGCCTCTTTAGTTTTGGTGATATTTTCACCCTCTTTTTGAGCTGCCACTACAAATATGCATCTATGTCCATTAAGGCGTGTTGTGTAGTTTTCGTCCTCAAAACCATAATATACCTTCGCAATGTCCTTAAGCAATATATTGCTCCCATTACCCGACATCACTATGGTATTTTTTATCTCTTCAATGTCCTTGTAGTTACCACTAGTCTTTACGTTGAAAGACTTATTACCTGCTTCCACACTTCCTCCGGGTATGTTTGCTATCTCGCTTTGCAAATTACCCATCACTGCGTTCAAAGGCACATGACGTCGTGCCATTTGCTCCATGTCTAGTTCTATGCGCACTTGTTGTTCTGGCAATCCATGTATCTCCACCTTTTTTAGTGCAGTTAGCTTTTCCAGTTCATCCTGCAGTTTCTCACCATAGTACTTCAGTTTTTCTCGTGGGGCGTTTTCCGATACCAGACCTATTTGAATGATATTTACATCCGATGGTTGAAATTTCTGAACCTCAATGCTGTATATCTCTTGTGGTAGCTGGCCACGTTTGTTGTTCACCACTCGGGTTAGTTCCTGATATTTGGCTTCCACATTGCTACTATATTTGTATTCCACACGCATTACAACCACCCCATCGCCTATGTCACTACGCACTCGTTTTATGTTGTCTAGTCCATAAATCTCCTTCTCTAGTGGCTTTACTACAAGTTCTTCCATATCCTTAGGGCTCGTACCCGGATAAACAACCACTACAGGGAAAATAGGCGCATGCATCTCTGGGTCTTCACTTCTCGACATGTTAAGGATCGTAGTAAGCCCAAGTGCTATGATCATCACAAAAATGACCATCGTAAATTGGTAATTCTTTACCGCGTAATTAGATATTTTCATTACAAAATGCTTAAATGAGTTTAGTTAATCACTTTTATTTTACTGCTATCTGTGAGATAGGCACTTCCACTCACTATTATCGAATGAGCATTTTGCAATCCATCTGCTATCGTTATTTTGTCTTTTTCCATCGATGCTATTACGACCTTTATTTTTTGAGCATTCTGGCCATCGTTGGTAACAAACACATACCCCGTATTGCCGTCGCCATCTAGTAATGCGTCATAAGGAATGGCCCATGTTGTAGCCGTGTTATTCTTTGCTGAAGTATGGATTATTGCCTTCCCAAACATTCCAGTTGCAACAGATGGCTTTTCTTTACTAAACTTCACATCCACATTGAAAGAGCCTGTTACTGGGTCGGCTCCTTCCGAACGACGGCATACCTCACCCTCAAATTCCTTGTTGTTTAGCGCAGCGATCATAACAGTGGCTTTATCACCAATTTTTATAGCAGTCCATTCCTTATCGCTTACGCCTACTTTCAACATCCAGGTTCCAGACTTTGCTCCATTTACCTGAAAAACGGGAATTCCTGGCCCAGCCACTTGCCCCTCACTTGCCAGCTTGTGCAATACATAACCACCATAGGGTGCACGTATCTGCGAATACTCACGATTGAATTCAATGGCTGCTAGTTGCTGTCTGGCAATCTCTAGCCCCGTCTTCACATTTTGCTTTTGTTCTAGTGTGGCAACGCTGTCTTTAAATAGGTTTTCTACCCTTTGATAGTCGCGGTTGGCTTTTTCATAAGCTATACGGGCTACTTCTAGTTGTGCATTGATTTCAGTCATGTTGAGTGTGGCTAAGAGTTGACCTGTTTTCACTTCGTCGCCCTCCTTTACATAAATCCTACCTATTACTCCACCTGTTTTAAAGGATAGCAGTGCTTCATCATTAGTAGTAAACTGTCCCGATGTGTAGATGCTCGCACTATTGCCAGTAGGCTCTAGGTTCATAACTTTTACTGGTATTACACTCGTATCCGGTGTTTTCTTTTCTTCTTGCTTTACGCTGCAAGACGCTGCAATCATTGTGACGCACGCAAATAATATGTTGTGTACTGCTTTCATTGTATTTGTTTTTGCTGTTTAGTTAAGATTGTAGGTTGCTTGCATACGCTCTACTATTACCGCTGCACTCAGCATAGTAGATTGGTTCAGCGATAGCTGCAGTTGGGCTCCAGTGTATTGGTTCAGTGCGTCTACAAGCTCTATGTACAGCAGCTGTCCTTCTTTATACACTTTCAACTGGTCGTTATAATATTTTTGGGCTATTTCCACCTGCTTTTGGGCATTTTTATAGTTAGCCACCGCAGCAGTTAGATTGTTAGTGGCTTGCTCCGCTTGCAATTCAATTGCTTTCTCAGTTTGTAAATACTGTGCCTCCATAGATTTTTTATCGGCATGCGCCATGAGGGTTTTGTACTTATACTGCCCTCCGGCAAATAGGTCCCATTGCAGATTCACCCCCCATAAGTAGTATTGAGTTTTGTCGTTCACTTTAAAGTTAAATCCCTGCGAACCTAGATCCATAAAGGTGTTTAGTTTTGGAATTATATAAGACCGCTGCATTTGCTCAGCAAAGCTGTAGGCGGTTATTCCTGTTTTCAGTTGAAGCAGTTCCTCTCGCACATTACCAATAGCACTTGTAGTAGGCTCTTTACTGAAAATTGATGTGTCAATTTTAATATCCGTATTCAACTCTCTATTTACCAGGAAGTTAAAATAAGCCCTTGCATTGCGCATGTTGTTTGTGGCCTGTATAATGGCTGCTTCTATCTTTTGCTTTTCTGCTTCCGATCGGGTTAGCGATGTGTTGTTGCGCACACCATTGCGTACCAAACTCTGGTTTACACGCACATTCTCATTTACTAGGTTCAGAGCACTTTTATATATCGCTATCGCCTGTTCTGCTTGGTAGTATTGGTAGTAAGCTGTTTTTATATTCTGTACCAGTTCACGCTTATATACATTTACCGATGCTTGATGTTGTGTTATTAGTTCTTTTTTTATCTTCCTATTGTAGTATATCTCTGTATTTATCAATGGTAGAGTAGTTCGCACCTTGGCATCATAAAAATTATCTGGATTTAGTAACACCGATGCATTCTGTATCTGTGGAAAGTTATTCGAGTTAGTCAACTGATTCAGCGTACTATAAACAGGGTTAAACAAGTCACCTATTGGCAAATCAATAGTTCTACCGCCGGCAGCTTTTGTATACGATCCCATTACACTCACGTTGGGCAGAAACAGCGCACGTGCTTCCTTTAGCGCATACAGCGACTTTTCCAGTTGTATGTTTTGCACTTGCAATCCTTGGTTGCTTTTAAAAGCTTCTTGTACATACCCATCTAGCACATTTTGTGCTTCTAGTCTACCTATCGACAATAAGGTAAGTATGAGTATTAATAACGGTCTTTTGTTTAATGATGTTGACATTATTAACAGTGTTTAGTTGTTGGTCAAAAAAATATAGTTATCTCTGTATTACTTTTTTATTTGTTTAAGGTATTGGTCTATCGCAGTTGTAATCAGTACGTCCACATTTGCACCAGTCATGTTCATTGTCTGAAGCCGGCAACTCACGTTAAGCGATACTAATCCATGCCCCATAGCCCATACCGAAAAAGCAGCTAACATAGCATCATCAAACCTCAACAAGTCTTTCTCCATACATTCAGTTAGGCAGTCAAGCAGAACTACAAATGAATCTTTGTTATTTTTCCATGGTTCGTTTTCTTTTATGGTGTTCATCGGAGCCTGCATCATGAACATTAGGTCATACATCTTTGGGTTATCTTTACCAAAATGCACATAGCTATGGCATATCTGCGATAATCTTTCCAACGGGTCAGTACTGTTAACCTCTCTGGCAAATGCCTCTTCAAGTTTGCTAAAAGCCTGTTTCTGAACTTCGTACAAAAGCTCGTCTTTGTCTTTGTAATAAAGATATAAGGTAGCAGGACTGTATTCTATTTTTTCAGCTATGTTTCGTATCGATGTTTTTTCATACCCCTCAGTCATGAACATAGCAGTAGCAGCGTCAATTATTTTCGTACGCATTTCCTGTCTTTCTCTTTCCTTACGTTCACTGATGCCCATTTCTAATATTTACGGTGCAAATTTACTAAACACTGTTTATTTTCCAAATTTTAAACTTGTTTTTTTAGTAAAAAAGCTAGTTAAAAAAGATATTTAGTTGTTCGTTGTTACAAATACGCATTCACTCTTTCATAGTCAGTCTTATAGAATTATCTTGTTGCTTGTCAAATTAGATCATCTTTCACTGGTTACTAGGAGCCTTTTAATAGGTGTTTACTACTTAGTTATCCCAATCAAGGATATTTTCGGTTTGTGTAAATTGTTGAGGCAATATTTGCACTGATGGAAGTGGCAATTGCTTGTTGTTTTTCCGGTGAACTAATAGGAAGGGTAGGGTTGGCTATGCCATTTTATTGCTTTGTCTTAGCCAAGTTTATAATCGTATCTATAATCGTAGGATTCTTAATGGTATACATTTATAAAAAATATTCCTATAACCTTGCAAATGCTACTATAATTAGTAGCTTTGTTGATTGAACTTAAAATGTTTAACCAATAGTTGTTTTAACAACTCATTGAAACTATCTATCTCTGAACCAAAAAAACAATATTTATGAAAACTACAGTTCTATTATTATTCTCAAGTTCTTGACTCAGAAAATGTTTTTCTGATTAATTTTTATCGACAATGAATTTATTTTTTCACTTTAAAACAACAAAAAAGACAAAATCTGAGCTAATCTGATACTAGATCAAATTATCATCAACATTTTGACTACAAAACTAGATACAAAATACAATTGCCTCATACCAATTGTCATTGGTTCTTTTACTTGATACTTTGGTCTTTTGATTCAAAGTTATTTACCCCAGTCTGTTGCGAAAGTGTATTTTTCCCAAACTACATAAGTAGGTTTTATTTTAAACGAGTTCTTAATTGCTTTTTTCATCCAATTAATATAACAAAATAAAAATTTATGTTAACAAAAAAAATCAGGTTCATCTTTCAGTTGACCATGTTTTTTGCCTCCTTCTTTACAATAGCGAAGGCGCAAACTGCAAATGGTTTGTCTGCTGCCGATCTAAGCAGCATTATCAAAAAATGTATTGATTTGCCGGCGTTACAAGCGGCATATCCTGTAGATGCTAGTGGCAAATTGAATCAAATTAACATTGTTAATTACCCTTTTGCTTTCCCTGCAGAAGTGGCTATCTCGAAAGCAGGTAAGAATGTTAATTTTATTTCAAATGAAACGTTCGCTAAAAGTCCGGTAGATAATTATTTTATGTTTAGACGAGTGCAGCAGAGCGGTTCTACTGTAAATCTAATTGGTAATTATTTCTATACCAGCAACGGTGCTAAACTAAACAAGTCAATAGTAATTGCATATATCAACAATGCAGGCACTTGGACAATTACTAACTCAACAATAAACTAACAACAATATGAAGAAAATTACTAAATTATTTCTGGCTGGTTTGTTGATGCTCCTCTCCGGAGCTATCGGCACTACTGCCTATGCGCAAACAGTCACCAATGGTGGCTTTGAAACAGGCTCGTTAACACCCTGGGCAACAACATCAGCTGTGTCAGTAAGCACTGGTTTTACTGAGTTGGCTTGGACCATTACTCCCTCAGGTACAGGTATGGCAAGAATTGAAGTGTCGCCTGCGACATACAAAGCACAAGCCGAAGCCAATTTAGGCCTATCTGCTGGTGCGTTGATTGCTCATAATGCTTCGATTTTTAACCCAGCTACCAATTTCGGTACAATGTACCAAACAATAACACTGGCTGCAGGCCAAACAGTTATTGCCTACTGGAATTATGTATCACGCGACTATGATCCATTTAATGACGGCGTAATTGCTACACTTACAGGTCCTTCTTACCAAAACATCAAAGTATTAAGTGTTTCGGTAAATGCGCATGGTTCAGGTGCTATCGTTACAGGTAGTTACGGAAGTACTGGTTGGTTCCCAGTTACCTTTACTGCAGGTGCTGCGGGTACTTACAAACTAGGTTTTGCATGTTTTAACTCAGGCGACGAAGCTGTTAATCCAATATTATGTGTTGATAACGCAGCTGGTGGTACTTCTGCCCCAGGTATGCCTATTGTTCTTACTTCGGCAATTTCTTCTACTAGCTGCACCACAGCTACCTGTGGTGGTAATGTTACCAGCGATGGTGGTTCTGCTATTACAGCAAAAGGCGTTTGTTGGAACACTACTGGTTTACCAACAGTTGCAAATCCTCACACTAACGAAGGTGCAGGTTCTGGTACTTTTACTTCTACTCTCACTGGTCTTGCAGCAGCAACAACTTACTATGTAAGATCTTATGCTACTAACGTTGTCGGCATCAGCTATGGTCCGGAAGTTACTATCGTAAGTACTCCTGCTATCTCTGGTGCGCTTACCGTATGTCAAGGTAGCACCACTACCCTTACCTCTGTTGGTAGCGGTTCTTGGACGAGTACAAACACTTCCGTTGCTACTGTAGGTACTTCGGGTATGGTTACAGGTATAGCCGCAGGTACAGCTGTTATTAGCTATGGCTCTGCTACTTGTGCCGATTCTAAAATAGTTACAGTCAATCCTTTACCTAATGCAGGCTCTATTTCTGGCCCTTCTACCGTTTGTTCTGGCAGCACTATTACGCTTACTAATATGGTCAGCGGTGGTACTTGGTCTAGTACTGCTCCATCGGTTGCTTCAGTAAGTGCTTCTGGTGTTGTTACAGGCGGTACCGCTGGTTCTGCTGTTATCAGTTACTCGGTAAGTAATTCATGTGGTACAGTTGCAGCTACACAAAATGTAGTGGTTAACCCAATACCAAATGCTGGTTCCATTTCAGGTCCCTCTAGCGTTTGTGCTGGTAGTACTATATCTCTCTCAAATGCTGCAACGGGTGGTTCATGGATAAGTTCATCCTCTTCCGTTGCCTCAGTTAGTGGTTCTGGTGTCGTTACTGGTGGTATGGTTGGCTCTGCAGTTATCAGCTATCTTGTTATGAATTCATGCGGCACAGATGTTGCTACTCATAATGTTGTTGTTAATCCACTACCTGACGCTGGTACTATCTCTGGTGCATCTAGTGTTTGTGTTGGTAGTACTATTTCTCTCACAAATGCTGCAACTGGTGGTTCATGGATTAGTTCTTCTTCTGTTGCTTCAGTAAGTGCCTCAGGTGTTGTTACCGGCGGCTCTGCTGGCTCTGCTGTTATAAGCTATTTAGTTACTAATTCATGTGGTACCGATGTAGCTATGCATAATGTTGTTGTTAACCCACTTCCAAATGCAGGTGATATCTCTGGCGATTTGAATGTGTGTGTTGATGCCACAACTATTTTGTCTAGCTCGGCCACAGGTGGCACATGGTCAATCAGCAATTCAAATGGTTCTATATCTCCTCTTGCTGGTTCAGTTCTCGGTGTTACACCTGGTACGGCTACAGTATATTACATTTCCACCACCGTATGTGGTACCGATACGGCTACAGCCGTAGTTACTGTTAATCCATTACCTTCTGTAGGTACTATCTCTGGTGCTTCAAGCGTATGTGAGGGTAGTACTACTACTTTCTCAAATGCTGTTATGGGTGGTTCATGGACTAGCACCAATCCTTCTATCGCTTCTGTGAGTACATCAGGAGTTGTAACAGGTAATTCGGTTGGTTCAGCAGTT
>CAMDNC010000018.1 GCA_945902755.1 Flavipsychrobacter stenotrophus | reverse complement strand
ATGACAGGACATTATCATCTAGACAGCTTTGACACAAAATATTACATCTGCCTGTTTGCTTCCATTTTTAGTGCAAAATCTTTGAAATTCATTAGTCCATATAGTACTCCAGCATACCCTTCATCAGTGCACTCCAGCCTTCATTGGGTATGCCTTGCCACATGGGGCCATTTGCGGCCGCATGATTTCGGCCATGGTATATGGCTGATAAGTCGTGCTGGTCGCGCAGCACGACTATTGTGGTAGTATCTGCACTTTTAAACTGTGTATTGTCCTGCCCAGGTTGTGAAGATGGGCGGAGCCTCATAGCAAAGGTCTCCATATTGGTGTCGGGGTAGTCGTCATACTCCAGAGCATCTATTGTAAGCCAGTCGTACTGAGCAGCACCAGTTGTGGTGGCAGTGGTCACCAGTACATGGTCGCCACGGCGGGCATGCCGCTTCACCTTGTGCCCATTACTGTCTGCCAGTCCAAAACTCACCTCATTCATCCCTGCATACTTGCCCCAGCTAGTTACGTTCAGCAATCTGTCTTTTATATCCACAAACAGGTCTTCGGCATCATCTGTGGTTTCAGCACTCAGGCTATGTATGATGTCGATTTCAGTACCCTCATTATGTTCTGGCACCAGATAGTGTAGTTCAGCCACAGGCAATATGTTTCATGAAAATTACTAAAAAACGCAATATTCAATGTACTTATTGCAAATAATCAACAACATATTTTTGCTACCACTTTAACCAACAGTGTTGTCCCTACCCTACTCTACCCCCTTAGTACCACCATATCGCCCTCATCTGTCATTCGCACCAGCAAGGATGGACGTCTTATTACCTCATCATCTTGGCGGTAGCGCACCACATAGTCGGCACCCGTTATTATATACGGGTTTATGCGACTGTATATAGCTGGTGTGCTCGTTCCACTTATGTTGGCAGATGTAGACACTATTGGTCTTCGCAACCTTTTAATAAGTGCTTTGCAAAACGGATCAGTGGTAACCCTTATTGCCACACTACCGTCGGCATTGAGCACATTTTCTGCTAGTTCTAGTGCATTTTCATATATCACCGTTGTGGGCCGTTCAAAGCTCTCTACTATAGCTATGATATCGGGTGGTGGAGCGGCTACATACTGTAATATTTCCCTTGCATCAGCTAATAGGACGATCATACTTTTTTCAGCCGGTCGATCTTTAAGGGCAAATACTTTTGCCACAGCAGCCGGATTAAGTGCATCGCAGCCTAGCCCCCATACGGTATCTGTAGGGTATAGAATAGTACCACCAGCTAGCAATGTTTGCACACAGTTTTTTATGTCTTCTTCGAAGTCCACCATAATAATTGTTCATTGGTTATGCCGTATGCACACTTGAAGTGCTGCTCTGGACAACTCTTGTGCCCGTGCAAACCACACGGGCGACAACTTAGTTTCTCGGTAGTTTGCACCACACGTCCGTTCGTACGCAATGGACCAAAGCCAAACTGAGGCACAGTAGAACAGAACACTGCGGTAACAGGTGCATCTACAGCGGTGGCAAAGTGCAAAGGAGCGGAGTCGTTGGTGTAATTCATTGCTGCCCCCTTCATCAGTGCTGCTGACTGTAAAAAATTGAGTTTTCCGCACAGATTAACCACATTCGTACGTTGGGAATTTTCTATTATATGTTGCACAGCCATTTTATCGTTTGGCGCACCTATCAGGTAAAGGTTGTAGTAATCCGGCAGATTATCGATTAACTCAGTCCATTTTTCAGCTGCAAACTGTTTGGTAAACCATACCGATGTAGGTGCTATACACACGTATGGCATGGATTGATACTGGGATACATGTTTGTAGTCGGAAGCTGTCGGGTACAGTGCTGGCATGGCTGGTACTGCGTCTGTAATACCGGCTATGAGTTGCTGGTTTCTGTAAACCTCATGCTCTGTATTTTGAGCAGTTGGTAATCCGATAATGTGTGGTAATTTGTGGTTAAATGAAAATGATAGGGGATTTTTATTGAACCCTGCCCTGTAGGGGGCCCCTGAAAAGATTGTAATGATACCCGATGTGGCAAATCTGTGGGCATTCACCACATGCGTATAGTTGGCATGGCGCACCTTTCTAGCCAATCGCAACAGGTTGCGGTTTTTGTTATTGTTTTTATCCCAGATGAGTATTTCGCTGATGTACGGATGTCCTGCCAGCAAGCCTTCATTACCCTTGCGCAACAGAAAGTCAATCTTGGCTACGGGATAGTGAACATGCAGTTTTTCGGCTATTGCCGTTGCCAACACTACATCGCCTGTAAAGGCTGTCTGAATGATCAGAAATTTATACATTGATTCGGCGAAATTACAACTGTATTGGTTTTTGAATGTTTTAACAATAAAAAAAATCTGTTTTTTCGGATTTTGGTCCTAAATTTGTTTCATAACAAACATAACCAATCATACAAAGATGAGAAAGGTATTTCTTACATTAGGCGTTATTCTGTTATCTGGCGGTCTTTTAATGGCTCAGGGTAAAAAAAGCAAGAAAAAAGACAAAGCTAAAACTGAACAGGCTGAAACTGCTGTAAGCGCACAAGCTGTGGCAGCAGCACCCAACGCTCCGACAACATCCCTCACATTGGAGGATATGGCGTTTGCGGACAATGTTCATGACTTTGGCAGTATTCCCGAAGGTCCAGACGCGAACTTCGTGTTCACTTTTAAAAACAAAGGTAAAGAACCAATCATAGTTCAGAAAGCTCAGCCATCTTGTGGTTGCACAGTACCTTCTTTCTCTAGCGAGCCTGTACCTCCAGGTGGTACTGGCAAGATAGATGTATCTTATCATACTAAAGGCAGACCAAATGCTTTCTCTAAATCTATAACTGTAGTATCAAATGCTGGTACTAAAGTATTGACCATAAAAGGAACAGTAGAAAAAGCACCAGCCAGTTCTGTACCGGAGAATACATCAATGATGAAAACTAACTAAATTTCACGATCCAAACATAATTTTAAATAACCATTCAACAAGATAAATTTCATGAAAAAAGTAATCTTTGGTCTTCTTTGCTTGTCCATATCAGCTGCCGTAAGTGCACAAGATGGCAAAACTAACGCTCCTGCAGCTCCACAACCAGCAGCGCAAACACCGCCTCCACCACCAGCGCCACCAAAAGCGAATCCTAATGCAGGTAAATTCAAGTTTACAGAAGAAACTCACGATTTTGGCGAAATACCAGAAGGACCTGTTGCCGAATACGATTTCGAATTCAAAAATGTAGGTAAAGAGCCTATAGTGATACAAGAAGCACATGGCTCCTGCGGTTGCACGGTGCCAAAATGGCCTCAAGAACCAATTTTGCCTGGCAAAAAAGGAGTTATACATGTAGCCTACAATTCTGCTGGTCGTCCGGGTCCTATCAATAAGGATGTAACTATCAATTCTAATGCTCAGCAGTCTCCACTAGTACTGCACATTAAAGGAACTGTAAAGCCAAAACCTGCTGAACCAGTAGCTCCTGCGGAAAAGAAATAATATTAGTTTACAATATTTATAACACAAAAACAGTTGGCATTAGCCAACTGTTTTTGGAATAGGGAAGTCTACAAGATTGACAGTGTAATAATCATCGATTTCAAACTGAAATACAGATTACTTACTTTCATTTGATTTTAAAGTATTATAAATTATCATTACGTATGAGAAAATTAATCATTGCAGCATTTTGTCTTTTGCTAGCTGGTGGCAGCTACACTGCAACCGCTCAGGAAAAACAGGGCAGCGCACAACAAAAATCAGGTCCCAAATTCAGATTTGAAAATGGCGAAACTCACGATTTTGGTGTAATTCAGAGAGGTCCGGTAGCCATGCATACTTTCGAATTTACTAATGTAGGTACGGAACCTATAATAGTAATGAATGTAACACCATCTTGCGGCTGCACCAACGTAGAATGGAGCAAAAGCCCTGTACTACCAGGCCAGAAAGGCTTCATACAACTAGGGCTAAAAACCGAAGAACAACATGGTGTTTTTCATAAAGAGGTATACATACAGTCGAATGCGATAACACCCAAAGGAGAAAAAAGATACACTCTTTATATAAAAGGCGATGCTAAAGATGAAGTAACAGAGGCAGACCTAGAAAAACAGAAAAAAGGAAAGAAGACCACAAAAGGCAAAACAAAAAAATCTCATTAAAAGAAAAGCCGACTACAATATAGTCGGCTATTCTTTTTTATTGCTGTCCTATCCTAGTTTTTGTAACCTAATAAATGATAGATCAGTATTGTTCTTTTTCGTTGGGGAAATCTTTACTTTTTACATCACTAATGTATGCCTTCGTAGCATTGCTGATGTCTTCATACAGATTGAGGTATCTGCGCAAAAATCTGGGAGAGAAATTTTTGGTTACCCCTAGCATATCGTGCATTACCAGCACCTGACCATCTACGCCACTACCAGCACCTATACCAATTACCGGTATTTTGAGCTGGCTGGCTACATCAGCACCCAATGAAGCGGGTATCTTCTCCAGCACTACCGAAAAACAACCTGCCTCTTGCAATGCTATTGCATTTTGTATTAGCATTTCTGCCTCTTCTTCTTCTCTTGCTCTCACCGTATAGGTACCAAACTTGTAAATAGACTGTGGTGTAAGCCCCAAATGACCCATAACGGGAACACCCGCCCCAACAATCCTTTTTATAGATTCACAAACTTCCTGCCCACCCTCTAGCTTTATGCCATGTGCACCAGCCTCTTTCATGATGCGTATAGCAGAGTTGAGCGCCTCTTTACTATTCCCCTGATAAGAACCAAATGGCAAATCTACTATTACGAGGCAGCGCTTACAGGCACGCACTACACTTTGTGCGTGATATATCATTTGGTCGAGGGTAATAGGTAATGTGGTTTCGTGACCTGCCATAACATTAGAAGCCGAATCACCCACCAGTATCACATCAATACCAGCATCATCGAGTATCCTAGCCATAGAAAAATCATAGGCAGTAAGCATACTAATTTTTTCCCCATTCAGTTTCATCCACTGAAGGGTGTGTGTAGTTATTCTTTTTATTTCGCCGTATGTAGACATGCAGGTTAAAATATAATTATCAGTAAGCTAACTCATACTCAACTACACACATCGCAATGCTTTTGTTGTAATATAAGCTATTATGCCACAGCAAAATACTGAAAATAGTTGAAAGACCATGCTACTTGCCAGAAGCCTTCATAATAAACCGTACTGACAAGAATATTTACAGTGTATAAAATGGTTTTGCCTTTGCAGCCCGAATTAATTACTTTTGCATCGTTTAGGTAATACTAGACGTTGTTTCAATTTTCTTTAGTAAATCAATGGTTACCATCCATAAACAATTACTTCTCTTTTCTATAAACTCTTTCGAAATCCCATACTCTTCTATGCCTATTATGTTGCGCTGCCATTTTATTTAATCGTAATATTTAAATACACTTACTCAGTAATGAAAAAGATTGCCATATTGCAAAGCAACTATATACCATGGAAAGGATATTTTGACATGATAAATATGGTAGACGAATTTATATTGTATGATGATGTTCAGTATACCAGAAGCGACTGGAGAAACAGAAACAAGATAAAAACGCAAAGTGGACCAAAATGGCTGACAATACCTATTGGAAAACACTACAATAAAATCAATGAAACTGTTGTTAGCAATCCCGATTGGGCTAAAAGTCATTGGTCTACTATAAAACAAAACTATTCTAAAGCAAAATTCTTCAACGAACAAAAAGCCCCCTTTGAAGAATACTATTTAAATACAAACGATACACACATTAGCATTATCAACTATAAACTTATTAAAATAGTGTGTGAAGTGCTTGGAATAAAAACAAAAATATCTTGGTCTAGCGATTACAAACTGATAGATGGTAAAGTAGAAAGATTAGTAGATCTCTTAAAGCAAAGTGGAGGTGTAGAATATATCTCTGGTCCAGCAGCAAAAGTTTACCTTGATGAGTCGTTATTTGAAGAAGCTAACATTAAAATAACATGGATGGATTATTCAGGTTATCCAGAATATGAGCAACAATTCCCGCCGTTTGAACATGGAGTTACTGTTCTTGACCTTATATTTAATACTGGCAATGATGCGCCCAAATACATGAAACTAAACCATATACCACAAGATCAATATACCACACCCATACAAAAATAGCTGGTTTGGAATATTCGTATCCAAATATTACATTTGAGCTAGTCAAGAAAAAAATAACACTTAAAATAAAACTTTGTAGTTGAACTATAAAATCATTAATTAATCTCTTACTCCAATATAATAATTATGCAAAACAGCAAACATGAATCAGCGGTAATATCTTATTCTAACGAATCGAGCATAGAAGCCAGAAGCGAATTATTTGACATTTTCAATAACTATCCAGGATCTTCAGACGAAAAAGAACGCTCTCTTGGATTGTTTATGAGGGGTTCATTGATGGCAAGGATTTTTGCTATCAGAGAAATATATGAAAAAATAATAATGCTTCCTGGGGTAATAGTTGATCTGGGTACATGGAGAGGTCAAACAGCAGTTGTCTGCGAAAACCTAAGAGCAATATTTGAACCAATGCATCTTAACAGAAGAATAGTTTGTTTCGATACGTTTGAAGGATATGTAGGCTTCTCTGATAAAGACAAATCAACAGACTTACACAAAGAAGGCACGTACAAAGTAGGAGAAGATTATGGTGAGTTTCTAGATAACCTGCTTAAAGTACACGAACGCAATAATGCTATGGGGCATAACTATGGCAAACACACAGTAATAAAAGGTGATTGCAGAGAAACTGTTCCTAAATTTTTCACTGACAATTCAAACGAATTTGTATCACTTGCTTTTTTTGATGTAAATGCATATGACCCAACATTAAAGTCATTTGAGTATTTGTATGAAAAACTAGTACCAGGTGGTATAATAGCTTTTTGGCAAATTACACAAAGAAGAATACCAGCAGAAGGAATGGTATATGCTAATAACATTATCAACAAATACAACCATACCATCCACAGAACCCAGTTTTATCCCGGACTTTGCTATATAGTTAAAAAATAAGATTTTATGAAGATTGTTATTATAGGGAATGGAATTTTAGGACTTACTACAGCTTACAAGCTACTACGCAAAGATCCTACTCTGACTATTTCATTGATAGGTCCGTACGACAATAAGGGTTGTGCGTCTTTAGCAGCCGCAGCTATGTTTAACTCCTTTGCCGAGATAGATACATCTACTCTAGGCAATGAGATAGAGCTGCAAAAATTCCTCTTCAACAAATTATCTACTCCACATTGGCCACAATTCATTAAACAATTGGAGGAAGAATCTGGACTAACTATAGAATCGGGTTATGGCACATACATCATAAACAACCACGTTACTGACAGTCTGGAAGATGATAATTTTGATGCTATAATTAACGCGCTTGACACCTATAATGAGCATTATGAATTAATTAAACCATCACAAATACCCAAATACAAACCATCGGTAAATGGCAGAGCTGCAAGAGCAATGTTTGTGACCAATGAAGGATGGGTGAATCCGGTATCACTTATAAATGGTCTGAAACTCATTTTAGAGAAAAGCGGAAGAGTCAATCTTATTAACGGCTATTGCAAACTACTTCATAAATCTAATCATAGCATAGAATATGCATTGATGGAAAATGGAGATAAGATAACAGGAGATGCCTATGTGCTATCGCCTGGTGCAACTTTTTCTAAAATATTGAGTGCTTCTAACCTAGAACTAAACACACCCAAAATATTTTATGGCGTAGGGTGTAGCTTATTACTAAAAACAGGAGCAAATACGCTTGATAATTGTGTAAGAACCCCTAACAGAGGTCTGGCATGTGGTGTATATTCTGCCCCTCAAAATGCTACCCATACTCTGGTAGGTGCCAGCAATTTTATAGCAGTAGTACCTGAAGAAAATGCAAGAGCAACGAGTGTTTATACTTTGCTGAAGTCTGCTATGGAACAAATAAATACAGACTATTACAGAGCAGAATTAGTAAAAGTGAATGTGGGATGGAGACCCACATCTGCCGATACCCTGCCTCTATTGGGCACTACATCTATACCAAATTTAGTTGTAGCTACTGGTACGAAAAGAGATGGACTACATTGCTCTCCTGTAATCTCTGATTACATGAGTGATTTGGTATTGGGTAACAATACAGAACATGACTTCAGCTTATTTAAAGCAGAAAGAGAAATTGTAAAAATATATACCAGAGAAGAAGCTATTAATATTTCTGTGCGTCACTCAATCAATGCTGCATATCAACATGATTTTGTACCATCGAAAAACAGAATGGTAGAAGATTTGGAAAAACATTATCGTAACGACCTCATTGAGCTACATGACAAAGTAGGTGCAATTGACTGGGGAATACCTCCGGAAATGATACAAATGTACAGGTATGGTCATATTGCATAAGAAGTACCAAAGGGAATGTTCATGAAAAAAATATCGATAGTAACCTCTTTATATAAGTCGGCACCATACGTTGCCGACTTTTATACAAGACACCTCTCGTGCCTCAAACAAATGGATGTGCTGTACGAATTTGTATTCGTAGATGATGGATCTCCAGATGACTCGGCACAAAAAGTTAGAGAAATCATTAAAGGCGACTCAAACGTAAAATTAATAATATTTTCAAGGAATTACGGTCAATACCCCGCTATGTTTGCAGGTATAGGTCAAGCGACAGGTGATTATATCTTTACATCAGATAGTGATTTAGAGGAAAATCCCGAAAATTTGATGGAGTTTTATAAGAAAGGAACAAATGAAAATATCGATTTTTTATACGCCGTAACAAAAAAAAGAGATGGTGGAATAATTCGAAATTTTTTCGGAAAACTGTTCTATATGTTTATGCAATGGGGAGCCAATATAAACATTCCCGAAAATATGTCATGGCAAATACTGATGACAAAAGATTATGCGAATGGACTGTTGATGTATAAAGAAAGCGAAACCTTACCTGCAGGATTGATGATGCTTACAGGTTTTAAGCAAGACTTTATAATGATAGATAAAACTTACAAAGGTTCTACTTCCTATACTTTTCGTAAAAGACTCAATTTAGCATTCAACTCAATTACAGCTTTTTCATCGAAACCGTTGTTATTCATAGGCTTATTTGGCATTTCTATAACTATCATTTCATTTCTTGTCGCAATCATTGCGCTTATAATGAGGTACTATGTAGATTATCAAATAGGCTGGATATCTATCATACTATCTATATGGCTGGTGGGTGGCTTTTTGTTATCTTCAATTGGTGTTATAGGCATATACATGGCCAAGATATTCAACCAAGTGAAAAATAGACCATTGTATATAATAAAGGAAATTATACAAAGCAAAGAAAATAGCTTCTAATCCAAGCTATGCTGCAAGAATATATAATAGCAATATTATAGTCAAAGATTCAAATCACATTCAAATAAAATGTAGCAAGTGGAAACAATAGTATTCAATAAACCATACCTTACCGGCAAAGAAGGTCACTACATATATCAGGCTGTGCTTTCGGGTAAAATATCGGGAGATGGCATTTTTACAAAAAGATGTCACGAATTGTTTGAGAAAAAGTATGGTTATAAGAAATGCTTATTAACCACTTCCTGCACAGATGCACTGGAAATGGCAGCATTACTTATTAACATTAAAGAAGGAGATGAAGTAATAATGCCTTCATACACTTTTGTATCTACTGCAAATGCTTTTGTTTTGCGCGGTGCTAAAATTGTTTTTTGTGATAGTAGAAAAGATCATCCCGGTATGGATGAAGATCAAATCGAGCAATTGATAACAAAACAAACAAAAGCTATCGTACCTGTACATTATGCAGGTGTGGCATGTGACATGGACAAAATAATGGCTCTTTCAAAAAAATATAATTTATATGTTATAGAAGATGCTGCACAAGCCATAGATAGTTATTACACGGGTGTAGATGGCATAAAGCGACCTTTAGGATCTATTGGTCACCTTGCTGCTTTCTCTTTTCACGAAACAAAAAATATCATGTCAGGTGAGGGCGGAATGATAGTAATAAATGATGAACAATTTTTTGAAAGAGCTGAAGTAATTAGAGAAAAAGGAACTAATAGAAGTAAATTTTTTAGAGGGGAAGTAGATAAATATGGCTGGGTAGACATAGGAAGTTCTTTTTTGCCATCAGATATAATTGCGGCTTTTTTGTATGCACAATTAGAAAACCTTGACGAAATACAACAAAGAAGAAAATACATTTGGGACACCTACTATAATGGTCTAAAAAGTGCTGCGGAAAGTGGTTTATTTAAGCTGCCAGAAATACCTAATTACGCTACTAACAACTCTCACATGTTTTACCTAGTGTTTAATAATTCAGATACAAGGAAAGAGGTAATTAGCAAATTGAAAGAAAAGAATATATACTCAGTATTTCACTATATAAGCTTACACAAAAGTAAGTTTCACCTATCTTATAATAGTGAGGTCGAACTTGAATACACTGACAAATACTCAGAATGCTTACTAAGATTACCCATGTATTTTGAATTAGAACCCAAAGTAGTCATTGACGCACTATTAACTATTTTCAATCAACTAAATAAAAAATAAATGCATTTAGACTTTGCATCTTTAGGATTAGTAAAAAAAAATGGCATATGGTATGCCGATAACAAGGCATTTGTATCTTATCCTGATGACGGCAACAATTCATGCTTTCAAATAGAGGACAAAAGTTTCTGGTTTAGACACAGAAATAATTGCATTTCAGAATTGGTTAAGCAATTTCATAAATCAGGAACGTTCTTTGACATTGGTGGCGGTAACGGATTTGTGGCTAAAGCAATACAAGATTTAGAAATAGATACAGTATTGGTAGAACCAGGCGATAAAGGCTGTATAAATGCCATAAACAGAAAAATCAAAAACGTGGTGTGTTCTACTGTTGAAGATGCTGGTTTTCCTGAAAATTCCATGCAATCGATAGGTGTTTTTGATGTTGTGGAGCATTTTGATGATGATATGGGGCTATTGAAAACATTGAACAAATTTCTAGAAAAAGATGGGTTACTCTTTATCTCAGTACCTGCATACAATTTTTTATGGTCGGTAGATGATGATTATGCTGGCCATTTTCATAGATATACATTAGGAAGCCTCAATGAAAAGTTAAGAAAAGCAGGATTTAAAACAGAATATAGCACATATATCTTTTCTATACTACCACTACCTGTGTTTCTATTCAGAAGCTTACCCAGCAAGATAGGAATAAGAAAAAAACCAAATTACGAAACAAATAAACCAAGTGAGCATACAAAAGACAGCTCGCTATTACCAAAAGTATGGCAATGGGAGATTGACCAAATTAAACAGCAAAAAAAAATACCAGTTGGCGGAAGTTGTTTGGTAGTAGCTAAAAAAATATAACCATTATCAGCATTTTGCATTATCAGCAATATTTATGAAAATTCAATTACTAAACAAATTTAATGCTGAAAAGTATTTTAAATATGCAGTTATTATTGCCATTATAACGGTAATTATAAAAGCATACTTTGAGCATTCTATTTCCTCAACAATATTAGCTGGCGACGAATCGTTTTATTACCAAGAATCAGAGTACCTAAAAAAATACGGTTTATACAAAAGCCTTACTCAAGGAACTTCCCTATTATTCTCTATAATTATAGTTTTATGCTCTAAATTATTTGGTACTACTTTATTGGTAGCTGGGCGAATATACTCAGTTATTGCTTTTGTGGCTAGCTCAGCTATCCTATACAAGATTCTTAAAAAATATACAGAATTATCTGCTGCCATTATTGCCTTCACGCTTATATACTTTGCAGGTATGTGCCGTACATGGTTGTGGGTAGAGCTTGCAGACCTTGCATCTATGCCATTTGTTTTGGGTGCATTATACTTAATACTGCACAACAAAGGATATGTTAGTGTTGCCCTTAGTGGGTTGCTTTTATTTCTAGGCTTTGCTATTAAACCTACTTGCCTTATCATGCTACCTGCTTTTATAGCAGGTGTAGCAGTACTACGATACCGTACATATGGGCTTAAACAATCAGCAATTAGCGTACTTATTATGGGTAGTATATTTGTATTTTGTTTTGGCCTTTACCATTTACCTGGCTATAAGGAGCAAGGAAGATTAATGCTGGAATCGAAAAACCACACCTACAACGGAGAAAAAAGAGTAGAGAACAAAACATCTTGGGTGGAAAGAAATGTATACTTGGAACTTTATAATGTAAACAACAAAATAAACAATTGGCACATAACATGGGAAGAGGTTGACACTTTCAAAATGCTGCATCCAGAAATAAACCTCAACTTAAGTACCAGTGAATATATAACCCAAAATCCAATAGCACACCTCAAGAAAACAATATCTAAAATAGCACTGTTCTTACCTTACGAAATTCAATCAGGTTTTTTCTTTTGTAAGTGGAACATTGTAAATCACTGGGTAAAAAACTACTTCATCATTCAGTTTATCACCATGCTGTTAATTGTAAGCATGTACGTGAGAGAACGAGAAATAATAAAGAAAAACAACGTTCTATTTTTGATTGTATCTGTTTACTTCCTTTCTTTGAGCCTATATGTTTTTATAGACTTACAAAGCAACTGGCTGCTGTGGTGCATACCATTTTTTGCACTGCCCGTAGTGTCTTTTCTTACCAGATACATAAACATTACAGCACTCATTATATTGCAGATCCTGTTTATGGCAGTGATATAGGTTAGTCTTTCCTCACTCTTTACTGAGCCAACCAATACTTTCGCAGCAACCACTCAGCTATTGCTAGTAACAGTATGACAAAGAAATACCACTTTCTGTTAACTAGAGGAACTGTCTCGGTATGCGTTTCTATAAGTGGTGTTATGCGTTTATTAGTTATAATACTGTCATACAATGCTGCTGCGCCAGCTACAGTGGTAAAGGAACCATTATGATCATGAGCCAGATTGTATAGTAAGGGAAAATCTGCCCCTGTCTCCATCAATTCCAACGGAATACTCTCTACCGCAAAAGAGCCTGAAACTGATAGGTCTTTATTGTTGTATGTAGTACGTGCAGTGTAAGTATATCTACCACCAGCACGAATTCCTATATTGAGATTGTACCCAGTTCCAAATCGCTCAAATGAAAACTCTTGTCGCTTACCAGCGCTATCTGCTATCGTTATTTTCACATCAGCTGTGTTTATGGGTTCATTATTAGCATTATTTAGCTGAGCATTAAAGGCTATTGGCTCCTGATCACTCCATATGTTTTTGGGCATAGCTACAGTAAACGGACGTTCGGCATTGTTGGCACACAAAAATGCCACTGTTTGCTTGATGCATTCATCTACTACATTGTGCTCATTGTAGTCTTTGTATTCATACAATCGCCAGCGCCATATACCTTCCCCCACTAGGATAGCAGTAGGTACTGCGCCCTGCTGCAGGAGCCATGCAGGCATTACACCAGCAGGTGTACGTTGTGTAAAAAAGACATTACCACCCGGCGATGCAATTACAGCGCTGGTGTGCGCCTGCATCGGCGGCATTTTATCTACTACAGTCTGTATACGCTGTGGTACTGTAAACGCACTAAATGGCGCATGATAAGACAGCAATATATCATGCGGACCTGTGGGTGATATACCAGTACGGGTCAACTGTTTAAGTGCATTGAGTGCTTGGATGTCTGTTTGGGCGGTTACTATAAACCATATAGGTTTACGAGCAGCTACCAGCACCTCAGAAAACCGATGCCTTAGTGATGGCAGACCATGGGCAATAACAGCATCATATGACGCCAACGATTGTGGCATATCGTCAGCATTATACACCTTTACCTCATAACTAGCCAGCGAAGACAAGGCTTCCTTCAATGCGTTTACATCCGGATGTGGTGCCGCAGCTACAATAAGAATACTTTTCTTTTCATCAACTACTTCCACGAACAAATCACGGTGGTTATTGGTAGTATTTTGTTCATTGTTTGCATCTGGCAGCGATATAGTATAATGATGCAAACCAGGTTGAGTGGCTTTGACGGTAAATGAGACAGATCTATCAAACCTGTCTGTATTTATTATAAGAGGTACAGAGCCTAGCACTTCATTACCTTCTTTCAGTATAGCTCCATTGTTGTAACCGTTACATAACTCACCTACAATATCCGCCCTTATTTCAAAGGAAGTATTAATTGCAGCTGTTTTGTTAGCATAGGTCCTAGCTATACGCAGATCGCGGGTGCGCGTACTATCGCCTATACCTACTGTGTAAATAGCCCCCTGATAAGATGACTGGCGATATGCCGGACTGATACCTTGATTAAACCTACCATCTGTTGCCAGAACAACAGCACCTAAATTTTGCATTCCATACAACTCTTCTGCCTGAGTGAGCGCCGCAGATATATCGGTTGTTTGACGGTCGAAAGTATACGCCGTATCGGGCTGCACCGCATCGCCAAATCCCCATTGTACTACTCTGAACTTTTCAGCCAATTTTTTTGCCAGCGATTGCATAGTGCTGCGATAGGCACCAGAGTCATTTCCTAGTGCTATTCCCGCCGAGCGTGAGTTGTCTTGAAGCAGCAGTATCAATGGCTGTTCGGTAGTATTTTTATTGACAACAATATCGGGCACAAGTATGAGCAATAATGCGGTTAGCACTACCACGCCCCTCAGTGCAGATGTGATCCATGGATATGGCACTGCACGTCGCTTGTCGGCACGATAAACCCAGTAAGCTGCGATGAACGCGATAATAAAGGCAAGCAGCCAATATAAGAATTGCATAGAAGCAGCAAGCTAACTAAAAAAATAAAAACAAAAAGGTAAAAAGAAACAATTACCCCATCAGTTTGCCTAATAGTTTTGTTACTGAACGCCTGGACTGAATTGAATTGCAATTTTTGCGCTAATTTCACGTTTTAAGAGGTTGTGTATATGCGAAGTCTAGTCATCCTACTAATTATATTGAATACTTCTCTGCACCTGCGTGCTCAGGAAGATTTATTTGGCCCATCTGAACATAAAGAAGCCAGACAAGGTTTTATACTCAATGGCAATGTAGGGCATGACCTACCAGGAGGCGATATGGCTCAACGCTTCAGTAACTCTTGGAGATTGGGACCCGCACTCCTCTATAAAACAAAGTCCAACTGGCTTTTTGGTGCCAAATTTGACTTTATTGTTGGCAAAAACGTAAACGAAGATTCTCTGATGATAAACATTAGAGATAAGTACCAAACCTACAGTAAAAACCTATTTCAATTTATAAACAACGACGGACAGCGAATAGGGGTTCCCGTGTATGAACGGGGATATGCAGTAGGCCTATCTGCAGGTAAAATATTCAACACCACAAAGCTGCACCCCGATAATGGCATTGTAGTCCTCACATCTGTAGGCTTTATGCAGCATCGAATCAATATTTTTGATAAAGATAAGTCTATCATGTCGCTACGTGGTCAATACCTTAAAGGCTATGACAGGCTTGCCAATGGAATCTTTGTTGAACAATATCTGGGCTACATGTATTTCTCCAAAAGTAGGCTTATCAACTTCACCCTAGGTGCCGATATACTGGTAGGTTTTACCCAAGGCAGAAGAGATTATCTGTATGATGTAATGCGCCCCGACAATGGCAAACGTCTAGATGTTTTGTTTGGCTTGAGAGCTGGATGGTTTATACCTATGTTCAAGCGCAGCTCTGAAGATATGATGTTTGAATAGCTAATACGTAATGCTTAATGCATACACCCTAAATACATTCTTGCTGACACCTTAAATGCTTTAGGAGCCTTAATTTTAATAGAAGTGAGTACAGAATCTGCATCAGCTTCTTTTTCGTAAAGCCCCGCACATATAACCATCAATACTGCGCTGCTATCATTAGCATAAGTAGTATAATATTCCATACTCAAATGAGTAGATGGAAAACGCCTTGGAAAGTACTGACCCCTATACATCTCATCCTCATCGGTGTCTGATAGCACTATTTTTCCCTTTTTATCATCGTAATACCTGCCCATAGTATCTACCGGTATATGCAATGCTCCACTGATTTCATACATGCGTTTATCAAGTACCCGATAATTGTAACCTGTATCTGCCATTACAGCATACAGCACTACGTAATCTTGTTCATCATTACTTACTGTTGAGTTTCTATCAATAGGATGGGGCGCTGCAATAGGCGTTTTATTAGGTTGATGCTCATCGTTACCTTGGCAAGATACAATGCCTACACATAGCATAAGTGCAGCAACTAATCTAAGTTTTGTTTTCATGATAATGTCAATATGTTAGTTGGTAACATCTGATTTCATTCCTACCTCAGGATACAAACCCCAACTCTCAGCTAGCATGCTACGCTGGTGAGCGGGCAGTGTACCCGAACCATCATAATAACCTGCTAAACCTCGCTGCCTAAATGCTTCGTATAGAGTAATAGCACAAGCTACAGAAATATTGAGCGACTGCACCATACCTACTTGCGGAATTATAAAATTGCCATCACAATATGACAAACATTCTTCTGTAACTCCCTCTCGTTCATTGCCAAACACTAGAGCTACCCTTTGGGTAAGATCGAGGTCGTACAATGAGCAAGAGGCAGTGCCCAAATGTGTTGCATAGACCTTATCGCACAGTTGCTTTACTGCCGCCATGCATTCGTCAGTGTTTGTATACTGATGAATGGTAAGCCAACCCAACGCACTAGCCGAACTAGTCTTAGCAAACTTTTTGTGTGGCTTTATCATATTATTAAGTACAAAAATATCCTGTACTCCTACCGCATCGCAAGTGCGCATAACAGCAGATATATTGTGTGGATCATAGACATTTTCCATCACCATTACTAGTCCACTCTGACGCAGATTTAGCACTCTATTTATTTTATTGGTTCTTTCTGGTGTCATAACCCCGCAAAAGTAAAACTTAGGAACTGATGGTGCAAACAAAGACGTCAGTAACATAGCAATAATGAAAAATGAAAGCCTACACTCTAATAAATGTTATATTTTTATCACAAATTAAATGAATGAGCCATCATCATCGTGTCGAAAAAGACTGTCTGAATTGTGGTACTGAAGTTTTGGGGAAATTTTGCCAGCAATGCGGACAAGAAAACCTAGAACCTCGAGAAACTGCCTTGCACATGGTGCGCCACTTTGCAGAAGACGTAACGCACTTCGACAGCAAATTTTTCAATTCTGTTAAGTTTCTATTCACACGTCCAGGATTCTTAGCTACAGAATACATGAATGGGCGCAGGGTTAGCTACCTTAATCCGGTTAGGATGTATTTGTTTACTTCTGCTTTTATTTTCATTCTTATTTCTTACCTGTCGGGCGGCTCACACAACGAAAAACCAGAGACGCTCAAAGCCAGAGATTCAATAGAATTGCATAACACTACTGAGTCGGTTTCCTTTTACACCACTCCTATTGATGGAGTTGAAGAACAGGTATCGGGCATGGTACTTCCGCATTCTTACAAAGTAAATGGAGTACATGTATATGATTCCATACAAAAATCACTACCTGTTGATGAACGCGACCAAATGATAGACCGATATTTCAATCGCAAAATTGCAGCTACTTCTAGTGCCTATCATAAAAGCCCTAACGAATTCATGCACAAGCTGTATGAGCGGTTCGTGAAATCATTTTCAAAGGTATTTTTCTTGTCGTTACCCTTATTTGTGTTACTACTAAGACTGCTCTACATCCGAGAAAAGAAATTCTATTTCTCCGTTCATGCTGTCTTTACACTACAATATTATTGTTTTGTATTTTTCTCTTTATTGCTAATCACTATAGCTCAGAGCTATGCTTTCAACAATTCTCCCATTTCGTCAGTAATGACGATAGTGTTAACAACTATCGTTATTGGCATATACGTTTATCTCTACATAGCTATGTTGCGCTTTTATCAGCAGCATTGGTTGAAAACAGCTATAAAATTTCTCATACAAAGCAGTGTCGTTACCATTGCGTTGTTAGCTATTACGGTGATCGTCTTTTTTAATCTTATGGTTTCTTTGGCTGAAGCGTAAAAGCAACTATTCAAATTTATCTTTAATTAGTTTCTCGAATTTCGTTTTGAGTTCTGGCTGCTGTTCTTCGGCAAGTATTTTGTTAGCTGCTTGCTTCAGAAGAGTGAACTTTGCACTTGCTTTTTCCGCAGTTTGTTTGTTTTCATCTTTCAATCTATTCTTCTGTTCATTTACCGCCTGAAAGAAAAAACTACAACAGGTAGACCTCGATGAAGTAGAAGTTTCATAGATTATCATATGCACATAAGCATCAACTGCATTCGCAAATGCAACATTATCCGTTGTGTTTTTCAGATAGTTATTCAGCATCAGCGATAGCTGAATAGCGTCTGAACCATACGAACGTTTTGCTTTATTTGATAGCAATATCACATCTTCTGACACACCCTTACCAGCTATTATAGTATAAACTGCCGTCTCCAAGCCAGCCTTCGGGTTGGTTTTACTCAGCTTTAGTGCTAGTTTGTATGCAGTGTCATTTTCTTGTTTATTCAGTGCTTCAAGTGCATTGCCTGCTACAGCATACGAGCTATCCCAAATAGCTGCCAAAAAAATGGGGGTTGCCGATTTCACCTTCCAGTTGCCAAGTGTTTCTATCGCTTCTGCTCTTACGAGATTGTTGCTATCGTTTTGAGCAATTTTTATCACACTATTGGTCCATCTTTTTTTGTACTTATCGCTTTGTAGTCTCCCCAGTTGCCCTAGCACATACCTGCGCACAGCTGGCTGGCTGTCAGTCAGTGCTTTGTCTACTATCACCTGTGCTAAAGAGTCTGAAATCTGTTTGGCAGCAGCCTGCACCGCCAGTCTTCTGCTTATGCCATCTGTAGCCCAATTGTATTGTATCAGCCACTCAGTGGTTTTCTTATTTTCCTTCACCTCTCCTGGCAACATGTGTAGCACGTCTGGTACCAACACTGGTCGCATACCGCCTTTATAAGAATAGCTGTAGACATGCGTCGTGTTTTCAATTTCCCAATTTATGACGGCACCCTCATTACCATATACAATTGCTGTTTTCAATGGCAATTTGTACATCATTGTGCTGTCCTCTTGTGTCTGCGCCACCGTTACAGTCAACAATTGTGCACTATCGTCATAATCGTAATTCACCTTCAGTATGGGATGCCCTCCATGATAATACCACTGATTGAAAAACCAATTCCAATCGCTACCAGTTGCTTCTTCTATCGCCAGCCTCCAGTGTTGCGCTTCGGCTGGTTTAAGTGCATTTTGAGTTAAATACAACTGCATAGCCCTCTCAAAAACCGAAGGACCTACAAGATGGCGGAGATAACGTAAAATAGCCCCTCCTTTGTTGTAGGATATTGCATCAAACACTTCTTCTCTGCTATCATACTTAAACCTCACCAGTTGCGGGTCGTTACCTCTCGATGATGCGAGGTACTGTTGTAAGTCTTTCCATGCTAGCTCATTGGCATACTCGCTACCATATTTGTATTCGCGCCACAATTGTTCTCCAAAGTTGGCAAAAGACTCATTGACAGTAGTGTTACTCCACGATTCGCAGGTTACATAATCGCCAAACCACTGATGAAACAACTCATGAGCCACCACATCTTCATAATCTTTATCAGCAATTTCACGAGCATTCTGATTCATAAACTCTCCAAATAGCGAGGCCGATGTATTTTCCATGGCACCAGATACATAATCTCTCACTACTACCTGACTATATTTGCTCCATGGATAAGGAACACCTGTTACTTTGGAGAAGTATGTCATCATTTCTGTAGTATTTTTAAACATCAGCCTTGCAAATGGTGCGTATTCTGGCTCTACATAATAACTTACCTCCTTGTTAGTCCATTTATCCTTAATTACTGCGTACTTGCCCACCGCCATCATTACTGCATAGGGCTGTATTGGCTTATCCATCCTCCATATATCAGTGCGCATACCTGATGCGGTTTTTATTTGCTTTACCAGTGCCCCATTGCTCAGTGTCGTCAGTGTGTCTGGTACTGTAATCTCTAGCTGGGTTGTAAACCTAGTATTGGGCTTATCTATTGTTATCATCCAGTTCGAATTCGACTCTGTTTCACCTTGAGTCCAAATGTGAGCAGCTTTACCTGGTGTTCGTTCATCTGTGTTTATAAAGTACAATCCTCTATCCTCCGTTATAGCACTACTGCCGCCTGTTTTTCGGGCATAGGGCATAGCAGTATAGCGCAGATATATCGTTACGGTATCATTGACTGTATACCTTCTATCAAATTTTATTTTCAATTCATCATCTTTATACTGATAGTTTAATGGGCTCATTTTGCCCAAAGAAACCACTACGACGCTATCAATCTTCATACCCTTGGCATCTAGTACCAACGTATCTGTAGCATAGGCGTAAGGGCGAAGTTTTATCCACTCCCGCGCGGTAGCAGTTTTTTGAATTCTGTCGAAAGTCAATCCTATTTTGGTATCTATTATATCCCACAAAAGAGTAGCACTAGGCTGATACGGTGTAGGCGCAGGTGAAGATGAAATAGTTATTGCCTCAAGGTCTATACGCAGTGTATCAGTTGATTGTGCATGAGAAGTTGCGCCGCAAAACAATAATGCAGATAAAAATAAGTACTTCATCTAGGTAAATTTTAAACGGTGTTGATGCGACAAATGTAATGGCAAACCTAACTTCTCAAAACACCCGATAGGGGGTAATTGGCACTTAGCACTAGAACACTACTATACCTCTACAAACTCTTCTACTGGCAAATCGGCTATAGTGTCGGCAGTAGTTTTGAAGGTGAAAAAACGCTGAGATAGATAACTTAGCACCGACGTGATGAGCATTATAAAAATGTAAGAAATATCTGCTCTTACCATAGGCAACATCCATGCAAAAAACTTAATAAGCATGTAAGTAAGCAGTATGAACGTGACGGTAGAAAGCGCATATCTAAAAAACTGCTTTCGCCCACGCAAATTAGACTCAGGAAAAACTATGTACCTAGATAAAATGAAGCCAATTGGAAAGCCAATACAAAACGAAATAATTTGCGCACCTACGGGCGCCGTAATTGACACATTACCATATACATGAAAATTACTGCGTTTCAGCACAATGTTGTAAGACAGGGAATAGATAACCCACGTAAGCACAGTATTTGACCCTCCACAAGCCAAATATCTGAATGTCTGCGTAGGAATAAACCTTGCAAAAGGCCTATGAAAAAAATCAATGATGCCTACAATAATATTTCGGATCTGTGATAGCAAAATATCTAAAAAAATTGGGGCAAATATAATACTTTTTTTGTGCTATTAATGGCATGTCGGCTAGGTTGTGTCTATATTTTTCTGATTTTATGCTCTTACATTTACAATTACGGCATTTATGTTTACACATACTCTCCACTTTAGCTTATGACAAATAAATAACACCTTATTATACACTGTGCCAACTTATCTACCATAACCGTATCTTTGTCGCCCGCTACATAATCAACATACTATGTCATCAACTTGGTTTCGAAGAAATAAGAAGGGGATACTCACCTCTACAACAGAGAAAAAAGAGACACCCGATGGCTTGTGGCACAAATGCCCTGAATGCAAAACCACAAGCACGGTAAAAGAGTTGCACGATAACTTGCATGTATGCCACAAATGCAATTACCACAATCGAATCAACTCTGCAGAATATTTCGAGATATTGTTTGACAACAATAACTATGAACTATTGTTCGAAAACATACGACCAAAAGACCACCTTGGTTTTGTAGATATGAAACCATACGGAGCTAGAATTATAGAAGCACAAGAGTCTACCGGACTCGGCGATGCGATGACAGTGGGCACTGGCAAAATGAACGGCACAGGTTTTGTTGTTGCCTGCATGAATTTTTCATTCATAGGTGGCTCTATGGGATCTGTGGTGGGCGAAAAAATAAGCCGATCGATAGATTATTGTATCGCTAACAAACTTCCCTTGTTGGTGATATCTAAGTCTGGTGGCGCCCGTATGATGGAAAGTGCATTCTCACTGATGCAAATGGCGAAAACTGCTGCCAAACTTACACAACTTGCATCTGCCAGACTACCCTATATATCACTGATGACTGACCCAACCACTGGTGGTGTAACAGCATCTTATGCTATGCTGGGTGATATAAATATTGCAGAGCCTAATGCGCTTATTTGTTTTGCTGGGCCAAGGGTTATTAAAGAAACCATTAAAAAAGATTTACCCGCAGGATTTCAACGTTCAGAGTTCTTACTAGACCATGGCTTCTTAGACTTTATTGCAGAAAGAAAAGTATTGAAAACCAAACTTAGTCTGGCAGCCGAGTGGTTTATGAAGTAGTTTATTTACCTGTAGCACACTAGCAAACTAAACTGCAATTCAGTTTCAATTTTGCTCGTGTTTCAAAATCAAAAAAATTGCCCGAAAACATTTTTATAAAAAATCGCCCAGCTACACACGAATATGCTATTGAAGACAAGCTTAAAGCTGGACTAGTGCTTACTGGATCTGAAATCAAGTCTATCCGCAACAGCAAAGTCAGCTTTAACGATAGTTATTGCTTTTTCAATGACGCTGGTGAATTGTGGATAAAAAACCTGCATATCGCTCCTTACGAAAATGCTGGCTATGCAGGTCATGTACCTGTACGTGACCGTAAACTGCTACTTACCAAAAAAGAGCTTGTGAAATGGCAGAACAAGGTAAAAGAAAAAGGTTTCACAATAGTGCCACTCAATATCTTTATCACAGACAGTGGATATGCAAAAATGGAAATAGGATTAGGAAAGGGAAAAAAACTACATGACAAACGAGAAACAGCCAAAGTAAGAGATGTAGAGAGAGAGATAAAACGATATCTCAAATAATCATGGTTCTAACAGATTGTTTAATAGTCTTTGTTTAATAACACGACATGAAAAAGAGTGAAAGAAAAAGGCTTATGCCCAATCTCTCACTCTTTTTCCTTGTACTTGGTTTTTGTTTTTTGTTAAACTATTTCGTCTCTGAATATAATTCCGAAGCGCTCTAATTCTCTCAGTACTGGTTTGTATACCGACTGCATAGTAGGTAGTACAACGCCAACTGGTGGTTTTATTTTTTTTGTCATTACCAGCGATGCTAGCAAACCTATTGGCAAGCCTACAGTTTTGGCCATCGCAGTACGTTCACCAATTTCTCCAGTTAACTGCATAGTGCTCACCAGATTAATCATATTGCCTCTATGTTCATACTCTATCTCGTGGTGCATCACTACCATATCCTTGTCGTTAGGCGTCATGTTCCATTTGCGCTGCAATAGTTCCTCCAGTATTTCAGCGGTGTTATATTTACCTACAGGTAGTGTAACTTCGTCATATACACCCAGCCACTCTATCAGCGTCATTACCTGATCAGTAAGAGGCACGCCCAATAAGTTAGCCACATGCTGCTGTACTGATATACTTGTGTCAGTATATCCAGTTTTTCTCTTCAACCATGTTGCATAAGTTACTGCCGTGGTATCAATTGGTTCATCCTGTTTAGTAAAACCAAGCTTTATGAGTGCATCCCAACCTTTACAATATATTGGATAACGCAAAGTGGCTCTGAGGAAAGTTTTAACCTCATCTAATCCATAAATCTCAGGGTACTTCAGCGAATCTCTGTTAGGATAATATGCCAGAGCGTTGAGTCCAGGAATTTTAATCTTTTTATTGTTCTCAAATATCTTTTCGTAGGGCACTTCTTGCACTTTGCCATTAAGCAGATATTTTGCACCGCCCATTCCTGCTGTCACCACGTTACGAGGATTCCAACTGAACTTGTAATGCCATGGATTGTTATCACTTTCAGGTGCTACAAGTCCGCCACAATAAGACTTGAACGAAGATATTCTACCTGCTACTTTGTATACACTGTTAATAATTTTGCTGGCTGTCATATGGTCGATACCTGGATCTAATCCCATCTCGCACATAAACATCAATCCCGCTTCTTTTACTTTTTCATCTAGTGCACGCATCTCATCAGAAATATAAGACGATGTGATGAGATGTTTTTTGTATTTCAAACAGTCGTGCGCAAGAAGAATATGAAGATGAGGTGGCATGAGAGACAAAACCATGTCTGCCCGTTTGACCAGTGCTTCACGTTCGCTTGTTTTAGTAATGTCTATTACGGCTGCTTCTGCGCTAGGATGGTTTCTAATTTTCCCTGCAATTGCAGCGGCATCACCATCGGCTACTATAACGCACCACTTGTTTCTTGAAGCATTTTCTAGCAGATACTCAATCAAAAATATTGAGGACTTTCCTGCTCCAACTACTAGTATAGTTTGCATCTTTACTAAAAAAATTGATAAGTTCCTGTAAAAGTAATAGTATTCTTAGGTATTTGACAGGTTTATTTTTCTAAGTGTTTTTAACTACATCAAATAGTATTTGTCATCATTTTGTCTGCAAGTTTAGCAAAGAAAATGAATTACAAGAATATTTCAAAACTTTTTATTAAGTATAGCGAAATTTAATTTATATGCGTCATTCACAAAAGTGTTGTTAATGAATTCACATTTCAATAATCTACATGCTTTTGGGGCTTTGTTTTGTGTGATTTCTTATATTGAAAAAGTGCGTGAAAATGAGTCCAGCAGAGGCTATATAGGCCATCCAGTGCAATTGTTGCTCAAAAACAACCGCAACAGCCAAACACAACCAAAAAAACCAGAGTGAAAATTTAATATTTTTCTTTACCGAATGATTAGCAGCATGATATACTGCAATAAATCCCACTATCAAAAAAACATAATCTAACATTTCCCACCAATGGGGCAATCCACTCCCCCACCCTGTTTTATTATTGGTTGCTCCTGTACTATCTAACCAAGTATATTTTAGTAAAAAAATAGCGGGAATTACCAAACAATGCACAGCACATATCACGGCACTAACAATGCCTAACTTATCTGCAATCGGTGTGTATCTTGAAAAATAGGCCAAAATTAACTCGTACTAATGTACCACAAAGATACAAATTATATTCAAATGCAACAATGTTGCGTTTATTATTTATCTTTGACTGGTGATTTTGTCAGACTATATACACAACAAGGGAATGAAGGCCACGCCAGTACGACTAAAAGTACTAGAGGTATTGAGCGCCACGCACCTGGCATTATCACCTTCTGAGCTTGAAGCTAGCTTTAGTAAAGTAGATAGGATAACACTATACCGGACACTAAAGGATTTTGAAGAAGCAGGCATGATACACAAAATCATTGACACAGACGGCGTTACCCGTTTTGCTTTTTGTAATGACGACTGCCCTGATGCTACACACACTGAAGACCATGTGCATTTCAACTGTAAAAAATGCCACAAGATGTTTTGCTTAGCACATGTGCAAACACCATCATTGCAGTTACCAGATGGTTTTAGCTCCACGGGTATCAATACTGTAGTGCACGGCGTTTGCAAACATTGCGCATAATGTTGTTGTCAATAGTACTACATTGCAGTCTTTAGCTATCAATGCTCCCTTTTCTTATTTTTATAGCTTCGAGATACTGTTGTATAGCTATAATTATATTCCTGTCAAATATGCGCAATTAATTAAACGTTTTAATCTGCTTTTATAGCTTTGCAAAGGAAATGACTGATTCATTAACTGAACTCAATAGAGATGAAAGAGAGCGTAGATACAGAGCTTTGATACAACATAGCTCAGACGCTACTGCCATTTTCACAACTACGGGTAAAACGATCTATATCTCTCCATCTGTAAAAAACGTATTAGGATACACTGAAGAAGAGGCATTAGGAATGAACGTTCTGGACATTTGCCATGAAGATGATAGGGAAGCTTTAGAAGCAGTAATGGCGAAAGTTATAGAAAATCCAGGTGTGCCAATAAAAGGGCATGTTAGCCGCATTAGGCACAAAGATGGTACATGGCGGTGGCTAGATGCAATTGTTACAAATATGCTACATGACCCAGCTATAAATGGGATAGTAGACAATTTCAGAGACGTAACCTACATAGTAGAAGCTGAGAAACAATTACTACATGCCAATAGGTTATACGCATTCATTAGTAAGGTCAATCAAGCAATAGTGCATACCGATAATGAAAATGACTTGTTTGATCAAGTATGCAAAATAGCTACCGAAACCGGTCAGTTTAAAACTGTGTGGATTGGGCTATTTAATGACAACTATACTACTATAAACCTACTAAGTGAGTCGAATATATTACCAGAGGACATCGCTGCTTTCAAGAACATACCCTTTGCACCAAATGGTCCTCATGGCACCATGCTCAGCTCGCAAGCGCCATATATATGCAACAATATTCAAAGAGATTTGCCACTAGCTGACTGGAAATCGTACGCTAATAAAAGGGGATACAAATCTTGTATGGTGCTACCACTGAGGCTGTTTGGCAAGATTGTAGGTTCATTCAGTATATACTCTTCGGAAAGCTACTTTTTTAATGAGAAGGAAGTAGCACTGCTAGTAGCAGCAGCTAATGACATTTCATTTGCTTTGGACATATTAGAAAAGACAAAGCAAAAACAGCTAGCAGATGAAAAACTAGTACTTAGTGAACGTAAGCTTAAGGAAGCGCAAGCGATCGCACACTTCGGAAGTTGGGAGGTGAGCCTGGATAAAAACTTAACTACATGGTCGGAGGAGGCGCTGAGAATATATGGACTTCCAGAAAATGAGCCGATACAAAAAGTTGATGTTTGGCTAGAATATGTGCACCCTAACGATATGGAACTGGTGAAGAAGATAAGTGCTGAAACTATGGAGAACTATAGCAACAGTGCCTATTTTCATAGGATAATAAGAAAGGATGGAAGTGTGCGAAATGTGTATGTGGTATCTAAATTTGAATTTGATAAACAAGGTAAACCTACGGGGATATATGGCGTAATACATGATGTTACAGACCTTAAACTGGCTGATGAAAAACTACAACAATCTGAAGCAAATCTGAACATGATAATAAACCTGATACCACAACACATTTTTGCTAAGGATTATAATGGTCGTTTTGTGTTTGCGAACAAGAGTTTTGCAACGCTATGTGGTATGGAACCAGAGGAGATAGTGACACGCACTATGAGTGAAACAATCCCTGAAGACAATAACAATGACAAATATCTGGAACAAGACAGGAACATCATAGATACTGGGGTGCAGCAAGTATACCCATCTGTGGTGTTTAACGACCTGAATGGCAAAGAGCGGATATTCCATACTACTAAGGTACCGTATACTTTACCTGGAAAAAATGAAAAGGTTGTGCTGGGAATAGCGCAAGACATTACAGAGCAAAGAAGAACCGAAAAAGAACGTGCGAATATACTGGCGGACATGATGCAGCGAAACAAAGATCTGGAGCAGTTTTCATACATCATATCGCACAACCTGAGATCGCCGGTGGCTAATATAAAGGGGCTTACAGAGCTACTGAACTCAGTAGGAAATACTGATGAAGATATAGCTACTTTTGTACGTGAACTGGCTGTAACCGCTGGCAAACTTGACGAAGTAATAAAAGACCTGAACCAGATATTGCAGATAAAAAGTAATGCTAGTGAACACACAGAATTAGTAACCTTTGAGGAGGTGATAGCCGATGTATGCCTGAGTATAAATGACCAAATAAAAAATGAGCATGTAAGGATAGTGGCGAACTTTAGCGAAGCACCTGAAATGACCTGTATTAAAAGTTACCTTCATAGCATATTCTTCAACCTAATATCTAATAGCATCAAGTACAGACATCCTGAAAGAACGTCGGTAATTTCTATTGAAAGTCAAATAACAAAGGATAAGCTGACAATAGTGTATAGGGATAATGGACTAGGTATAGACTTGAACAAGTGGGGGAAGGATGTATTTGGGTTGTATAGGAAATTTCATAGTAATGCAGATGGTAAGGGGATGGGACTGTATATGATAAAAACCCATGTAGAAACGATGGGTGGCAAAATATATTTGGATAGTGAAGTGAATAAAGGTGTTATATTTACAATAGAGTACCCCACAACTTTATAAAACGAAAATGGAGGAGATATACGAAGGTGATTTTGTGATAATAGATGATGACCCTATCAACAACCTGATCTGTTCGAAGTTTATTAAAAAAGTTTGTCCCAGATCTACTGTTAAAACTTTCACTCTGCCACTAGATGGTGTAAAGTTTGTGCTTTCGTATGACTCTGTTGACAACATAGCAAAAACCATATTATTGCTGGACATAAACATGCCTGCTACCAGTGGGTGGGATGTGCTAGATGCTTTTGCATCGAGCATTGGTTTTAGGCAACAGCAATATGCTATTTACATGCTTTCTTCATCGATAGCGATTGAGGATAGGAACCGGGCCAAAACACATCCTTTGGTGTCTGGATTTATAGAAAAACCACTCACTATTGCTAGCATACATAAATTGATAGCTGAGCAATAATGAGTAGCGTTTACTATTCTTTAGCTGTTATTACAGATTGTCTTTTGATATAACTACCCAGTCGCTGGCACCATAACCTTTTTCTATCCATCGGTCCATTTCGGCGGCTATTGCAGGTATAATGGTGAGCGGCACTCCTGCGTTATTGGCTTCCTGCATCATTAGTCCTGCATCTTTGCGTGCCATATTGAGCTCCCAAGAAGGGTTGTCGTAGGTGCCAGCCATCATTCTTTTGAGGCGGGCGGGCAACATGGCTCCTGGATTCCATTCATTGAACAGGCTTGCGATATCGGAAGCGGGTATTCCTTCTGCTTTGGCTAGTGCCAAGGTATCGGATATGCCTGCTGTAAATGATATAAGGAATAGATTACCAGCTAGTTTTATGCCTGCGGCTTTGCCGGGGTCGTCGCCAAAGTTGAGGACTTTGCCGGTCATTTTTTCGAGATAAGGCAACACCGAACTGATGACATCTTGATTGCCAGAAACGAGCATATATCCTGTACTTTCGAGTGCATTGGGTGGGCCCATAAATACGGGTGCATGGAGGTATGTAAAACCGCGTTCTTTCCACATAGCAGTGCGCTGGCGGGCTCCATTTACCGAAGTGGTAGTGTGGTCTATGATTGTGGCTCCGGGCGATAGACCAGCCTTTGCGGCCTCCAGCACTTCGTTTACGCTATCATCGTCTTTGAGGGTGAGGTGAATGCGCTGCGCGCCGTTAACGGCTTGGGCTGGTGTATTGCACACTATAGCTCCATCATCTGCCAGTGCTTGAGCTTTGGCTGCGGACCTGTTCCACACCTGCACTTGATTGCCATTGCGAAGCATGGCTTTTACAAACCCCGCACCTAGAAGTCCTGTGCCTAAATATGCTGTCATTGTACTTGTTGTTTTTTAATGTTGATACAAAATAAAGTGATTCTCGTCAGAAAAGGTGCTCCCACTTGCCTGCGCCCTCTCTTACCAGCACTGGTACACCACTGGTGCAGTCGATGACGGTGGATGATAGTATGTGCCCTGGGCCACCATTGATGACGATGTCAACGACGCTGCCAAAGGTATCGTACATGACCTCGGGGTCGGTGAAGTACTCTACATCTACATCGATAGGTAAGGAAGCACTCATGAGTGGGTGGCCTAACTCTTTGACTATGGTGTGGCAAATATGGTTGTTGGGTATGCGTATACCTACTGTGTCTTTTTTGGTTTTCAGTTGTTTGGGTACTTGCTTGCTGGCATCGAGTATGAATGTGTATGGTCCGGGTAGTGCGGTTTTGAGTAGCCTGAAAATGGGTGTGGATACACTTTTGGCATAGTCGCTGAGGTGGCTAAGATCGGCACATATGAATGAGAATTGTGCTTTCTTGGGTTCTATGTTTTTGATACGGGCTATACGGGTTATGGCATCAGCGTTGAATATGTTGCAACCAATGCCGTATATAGTATCTGTAGGATAGATTACTACCCCTCCATCGCGCAGGCATTCTACCACGGTTTTTATGGCCCGTGGCTGCGGATTGTCGGGGTGTATTTCCAGCAGCATAAGTTTATGTTTTTGTATAAAGTTACGGTCTTTGGGTGTGAATGCAATAGGATGAGGAAGTGGTTAACAAATGGCTGTGGATACTACTGACTATAAACCCAGAAAAGCTATATACATATTAATTCACAATTGATTGTTGGGATTGTTGGGTGGCAGCTGGGGGGATTTAGGCTATTAATGTGCTGTGGTTTTTTTTCATATTGGAGTTTATTGGAGTGAGAAAGAGAGCGAGAGCGGAGGGACGGCCGAAGGGGCTGTGTTTCCGGTTTGTTTCCGGTCATTTCATGCGTTTTGGCACTTAAGTCGTTGATTATCAATGCCATTCACTTTTCTGGTTTGTGGTTTCTGCTCAGTGTTATTCTGACCGTGTGCTGTGTTCTTCGGCATCAAAAGGCACCATCAAGGGCTGGGCGTTCATATTTCTATCGGCAGGTGTTTTGTGGTAACACCTTATCATATTGGGTTTATTAGTGCGAGGAAGAGCGCGAGAGCGGAGGGACAGCCGAAGGGGCTGTGTTTCCGGTTTGTTTCCGGTCATTTCATGCGTTTTGGCACTTAAGTCATTGATTATCAATACTATTCACTTTTCCGGTATGTGGGCATTTTCTGGTTGGAATTTGTTTGGAACACGATTTCTGGATTTTATGATTTGAAGGATGTGGGTTGTTGGGTGCTGTGGTTTTATTGTCATATTGGAGTTTATTAGAGTGAGAAAGAGAGTGAGAGCGGAGGGACAGCCGAAGGGGCTGTGTTTCCGGTTTTTTTCCGGTCATTTCATGCGTTTTGGCACCTAACTCATTGATTATCAATGCTATTCATTTTTCCGGTATGCAATCATTTTCCGGTAGTTTTTGTGGTGAGGAGCGCGCACGCTTTGGTGTGTGTGGTGGTGTGGATGATGTGGTGTACTGGCGGTATGAAAAATGAGCTACTGACATAATGATAGTTGATTTTATAGGGTA
>CAMDNC010000017.1 GCA_945902755.1 Flavipsychrobacter stenotrophus | reverse complement strand
AGCGTAGCCGCGACGCCGAAAGCATCATCAGTGAATGTCGCAATTTGTTTGAAAGAGGATTCAGAGAAGTGACCTTGCTGGGTCAGAATGTAGATAGCTATCATTATAGCCCCAATCCTGCCACTCCCGGTCAGCTAGGTGAAGAAGATACTGCTGTAACATTTGCGATACTATTGGAGCGTGTAGCACTCATTTCACCCTTGCTACGTATTAGGTTCAGCACCTCGCACCCCAAGGATATTACCGACGATGTGCTACATACTATGGCCAAGTACGATAACATCTGCAAGTACATTCACCTGCCAGTGCAGAGTGGTAATACCCGCATTTTGCAGCTCATGAACCGTACTTATACGCGTGAGTGGTACCTCAATAAAGTGAAACGTATAAGAGAGATAATGCCTGATTGCGGATTGAGTACCGATGTTATTTCTGGTTTTTGTACAGAAACGGAAGAGGAGCATCAGGATACACTTTCCATAATGGAGTTGTCCAGGTTCGATATGGCATATATGTTCTCTTACAGCGAGCGTCCGGGTACATTAGCCGCACGCAGATATACCGATGATGTGCCAGAAGATGTGAAGAAAAGAAGGCTAACCGAGATCATCAGTCTTCAGAATAGTCACTCTCGCGAAAGTTATGTCAATGATATTGGCAAGACCTTCGAAGTGCTGATAGAGGGCAACAGTAAACGGAGTGATGATGACTGGTATGGGAGAAATTCGCAGAATAAAGTAGTGGTGTTTCCGAAGGATAGTACAGACCTTAAAAAAGGAGATTATGTACATGTAGCTATAGGTAGTGCTACATCTGCTACGCTCATAGGCCAAATGGTGTAGTGCTATGCACCGCACCATTACTTACTACATACTCACTCACTACTACAATACTATAAAATGGACATACAAAGCATAAAAAACAGGTTTGGTATCATAGGCAATTCGCCCACCCTAAACCATGCACTGAATACTGCTGTTCAGGTAGCCAATACTGACCTCTCTGTGCTTATAGCTGGAGAGAGTGGGGTGGGTAAGGAAGTGTTTTCCATGATTATACATGCGCTGTCGCCACGCAAGCACAACCCTTTTATTGCAGTGAACTGTGGTGCTATACCAGAAGGTACAATAGACAGTGAATTGTTTGGTCATGAAAAAGGATCATTCACGGGGGCTGTAGATAGTCGTAAGGGCTACTTCGAGACTGTAAATGGTGGTACTATATTTCTGGATGAAATAGGCGAGATGCCACTGGGTACACAGGCACGATTGCTGCGTGTGCTGGAGACTGGCGAGTTTATAAGGGTAGGTTCATCGAAGGTGCAGAAAACGGATGTGAGGGTCATCGCTGCTACCAATAGAGAGCTATTAGAGTTTGCGCAACAAAACCGCTTCAGGGAAGACTTGTATTATCGACTAAGTACTGTGCCCATCAGGGTGCCAGCACTCCGCGACCGTAAGGAAGATATACCATTGTTGTTCAGAAAGTTCGCTGCTGATTTTGCAGAGCGATACAAAACCCTGTCTGTTCAACTAGATGCAGGTGCCCAACAATTGTTAGTCAACTATCCTTGGCCAGGTAACGTACGCGAGCTCAAAAATATTGCCGAGCAGATATCTGTATTATCTACTGACAAACATGTGAATGCTGAAGCCATTCAGCGTTTTTTGCCACAGCACAATGCCTCATCTCGTAGCATGGCACTCATCACCTCTTCTGGTGCAGGTGTGCCATCTGGTACCTCATCCGACTTCAAGACCGAACGAGATATACTGTACAAGCTCATTTTCGACCTTAAAAAGGACATGAATGACCTGAAGCAAATGATTTTTGATGTAGCACACAATCAGGGGTATACGCCCGAGGATCCATCAACCGTAGCAAAAAGTAGTATTTTGCCTGTATATGCAGATACCGAGCATATAGCACCTGTAGCTACTCCTTATAATGTTTCTACACCTATACTTCTGGAGTCTAACACGCGACATGAAGATGTCGAAGAAACCCTGTTCCTTGCCGACCGTGAGAAAGAATATATCACCAAGGCTCTGAAGAAGCATAAAAGCCGCCGCCGTGACGCCGCCGCAGAGTTAGGCATATCTGAGCGCACGCTCTACCGTAAGATCAAAGAATATGATATCAATGAATAAAACCATTAAAAAGCCCCGACAATCGGGGCTTTTTAATGGTTTTATTATAAAGCTGTTTAGCTTACCATTTCGGCAGCTATCATACTGGTTGCCCATGCCTGTAGCGATGGGTATTGCTCATCTATCAGGTCGTTAGGCAGTGACACTGGTTCGTGTTTTGTGGTAAGAAATATGGTGTGCATAGACAAGCGCTTCCCAAATTCCATGTCGCTCATACTATTTCCCACCATTACACTTCGTCTGAAATCAATTTCCGGAAAATCTTCTTGTGCCTGCATACCCATACCTGTGTTGGGTTTTCTATTGTGGTCGCTGTCGTTTACAGCAGTACAGTTATATACTTTGTCTATTCTGCCGCCATACTCAGCTACTGCCGATTTCAGATTATTGTTTATCTCTAATAGCGACTCTACAGTCATGATGCCTCTGCCCACTCCACGCTGATTAGATACCACCACTATGGTGCCAAATAACTGACTCAGTTTGCGTAATGCATCTCTGGCACCCTCATGAAATTCAAATTCACTCCAAGAGGTAATGTAAGAGCCTACCGATTCTACATTTATAACTCCATCTCTATCCAGGAACAATGTCCATTTTTTGTCTATCTCCGGTTTACGTTCTGTAAGTTTCATTGCACACTATTTTTTAAATAATTCCGTTTCCACCAACTCGCAGATGATGTGTCCTATCATGATATGCGATTCCTGTATTCTAGGTGTATCGCTACTGGGTACATTTATCAGGTAGTCGCACATGTTTCTGAGTTTGCCACCACTCTCTCCTGTTAGTACTACATTAATCATACCAATTTCAGCGGCTTGCTCCATTGCTTTGATAATATTAACAGAATTTCCTGATGTACTCAGCCCTATTAGCACATCGCCGGGTTTGCCCATGCCTTTCACTATGCGGCTATACACTACGTCATATCCGTAGTCATTAGCTACTGCTGTCATATAAGACGAGTTGCAGTGGAGTGCCTCAGATGGTAGTGGATCACGGTCCGTATAAAACCGGCCGCTAAATTCTGCTGCCAAGTGCTGAGCATCGGCAGCACTACCACCATTTCCGCAAAACAACACCTTGTTACCTGCCCTGAAAGCTGCAGCTACTACAGTAGTTACCTGCTCTATAGTACCCATCAGTACTGGGTCATTGAGCAGTAACTGTTTGGTGTTTATAGACGATGTTATGATGCTTTTTATTTTGTCTTGCATGGTCATTGTACCGCTTAGGTATATTTATGTGCTTCCCGTTAGGTGGGTTTACACAGCCAATAGATATTATCAGTTTCAAATGTAGCATACTATGCTAAAAAACGATACATCTCTCCGTGTTTTTTAACAGTATTCTATACTTAGATTAGTGCTATTGTATATGGCTATCTAAATATATCTTGCTCTTTGATCGTAAGGTATTTTCGCCTGCCCAATGTTATGTAATATAGTGTCAAGAGCGGGAATGTAGGTACTGTGAATAGAATAATATCTATTTCTGTGTAGTATGCCAATAACACACTTAGTGCTACTATACCAATGTATATCAGTAAAACGAGGTTGGCGTGGGGCATTCCCGATACGTGCACATACTTAGTTTCACCTTCATGCAATGTCGGCGTAAGTACTTGACTGTAGCACCAGTCTATTTTGGCATACATAGTGTGTGTGCCAGGCGCTAGGTCAAAACTTTCAGTATCATTGTTACTAATAGTACCTGTTTTTTGGTCGTCTACATACAATCCATACTTTCGTGCCGCATTTTGGTATTCATTTGCTCGTTTTACGATTATTTTTGCCATACAATAGGGTGGGGTGTGCGTTGTAAGTTTAGTCTATCTGTTCTTCATCTATTTCTGCAAACAATGCTGTGAGGTCTAGCGAAAATCCTTCCAGTATATCTGTGGTCACTACATCGCCTATAGTCTGCATCTTTGATGGTGAGTATTTTCCATTCTCCAGTTTGTATTGCAAAAAATAGCAGTCTTGTGGCGATACTATCCAGTATTCTTTCACACCAGCCTCTTCATACACTTCATATTTGTTTTTCAGTTCTTTCGCATTGTTGCCGGGCGATAGCACTTCCACTACTATATCTGGGGCACCTAAGCAGCCACGTTTGTCTAGTTTTTTTGGGTCGCATATCACACATATATCAGGTTGTAGTACGGTGTATATTTCTTTGTCATCGCTCGATTTTCTAGGTAGTCGTACATCAAATGGAGCTGAGAATACTTGGCATTTTTTGTCTCTCAGGTGACTCCATAATTGACCAGATATTTCCCCGCATAGTTTTTGATGAAGTGTGCTTGGTGCAGGGCTCATCCTGAATATTTTACCCTTTATAAGCTCAACTCTCTCTTCAAATTTCCATTTGAAGTAGTCGGCATATGTATACACCTTATTGAGGTCAAGTTCTGCAAATTTCATAGTTCAATAAATTTCTGTTTTATCGGTTGTAGGGCACAGTACGTTTGCTGTGCCCTATTACAATTTATTAATTATCCCACATGCATTACACCTGAAAAACACCCATCTTAAACTCTTTATCTTCCTTTGAGTGGTTAGCTGCATTGATGCCTTCCGATATCACATTTCTGGTTTCGGCAGGGTCTATTATTTCATCTACCCACAGCCTAGCTGCAGCATAGTATGCCGATGTCTGAGTATCATACTTATCCATTATGTCTTTGAGCATGGCTTTTTCGGTTTCTGGGTCTATTACTTCTCCCTTTGCTTTTAGCGACGCTACCTGTATCTGCAACAGTGTTTTGGCAGCCTGCTCACCGCCCATTACGGCTATTTTAGCATTGGGCCAAGCGTATATAAATCTTGGGTCATAAGCTTTACCACACATGGCATAATTGCCCGCACCATATGAGTTGCCTATGATGATAGTTATTTTGGGCACTACTGAGTTTGCCACTGCATTTACCAGTTTTGCGCCATCTTTTATGATGCCACTTTGCTCGCTACGGCTACCTACCATAAAGCCAGTTACATCTTGCAAAAATATCAGTGGTATTTTTTTCTGGTTACAATTCATGATGAATCTGGCGGCTTTGTCTGCACTGTCGTTGTATATCACACCACCCATTTGCATTTCGCCTTTGCCGCTCTTTACTATTTTACGTTGGTTGGCCACTATGCCCACAGCCCAGCCGTCTACACGTGCATAGCCACATACTATTGTTTTGCCATAGTCTTCTTTATACTGGTCAAACTCTGACTTATCTACTAGGCACTTAATCACATCCACCACATCAAACTGTTTGTTGTTCTGTACAGACACCAGACCATATATGTCTGTTATAGGGCGTGCAGGTGCTTCTGGTTTGGCTCTGTCATAGCCTCTTCTTGGTTGTTCTCCTATCTTGTCAATTATTCTCCTTACTTGGTCCAGGCATTCTTGTTCAGTGTCAAACTTGTAGTCTGCTATTCCACTTACCTCTGTATGCATTTTTGCGCCACCCAGTGCTTGCTGGTCCGCATCTTCGCCTATAGCAGCTTTTACCAGATACGGCCCTGCCAAAAATATAGAACCATTGCCCTCTACCATTAGTGTCTCATCGCTCATAATGGGTAGGTATGCACCACCAGCCACGCAACTACCCATTACAGCAGCTATCTGGGTGATACCCATTGCGCTCATTTGAGCATTGTTTCTGAATATCCTTCCAAAGTGTTCTTTGTCGGGGAATATTTCGTCTTGCATTGGTAGATACACACCAGCACTATCTACTATGTATATAACAGGCAGGTGGTTTTCCATAGCTATCTCTTGCAAGCGCAGGTTTTTCTTACCTGTTATCGGGAACCAAGCACCAGCCTTTACAGTGTTGTCATTGGCTACTATCACACATTGTCTGCCACACACATATCCCAGTCCGGCTACGGTGCCGCCTGCCGGGCACCCACCGTGCTCCTCATACATGCCATATCCGGTAAATGATCCTATTTCGGTAAACACGCTGCCTTTATCTATCAAGTATTGTATACGCTCACGAGGGGGCATTTTACCTTTTTCTCTGGCCTTATCCATGCTCTTTTTGCCACCGCCCATGCTTATTATGTTATGCCTGCGTTTCATCTCACTTATTGCCAGGCGCATGGCATCATCATTTTTATTGAATTCCAGATTCATCCTGTTTGTGTTTTTTGTTGTAAAAATAGGGTAATAATCCCAAGCCGATATAGCAATTCTCACCTATCTATTCATTGTGCAAGTTTTTCTAAAACATCAACCAAGCATAATGAAATTTTAATTTTCTTTTGACCCAAGGTTCATTGGATATTTTTCGTCTTTTATCTTATCACCCATACACTATCCATTTTATGGTCTTTTTGTGGTGAACTATAAATACCTGAACTTTGTTATCGGACGAGTGGTGGCAGTAAGCCTCTATGGCAAGAACTTGAGTGGTATTATGAGGTCAAAATATATTTTTGCGTTTATTGTATTTGTGTTGTTGTGTGTAGGCAACAGCATAGCTGCGTTTGCATCTCACATATACGGTGGCGAGTTGCTGTACAAGCATATATCTGGTAACACCTACAGGGTCACCCTTACTTTATACGGCGATTGTAGCTCCACTGTTTCTGCTTCATTACCAACATCAGTGCCTAAAATTTATATTTACAATAACAATCTATTCTTTGATTCACTGAGTCTCAATCTTGATGCTCCCGGTTTGGAAGTTTCACCGGTTTGCCCAAAATTGATTAGTAGTACCGCTTGTAATGGCGGTAATTTGCCTGGCGTAAAGAAGTTTACCTATTCTAATACTGTAGTTTTATCTACACCATCTACCAACTGGAGGTTTATTTTTTCAGGAGAATTAAGGGTAAGTGTGGCCGGCAGAAGCAATAATATAACCAATGTGCTCAATAGCGGCAGCACTGTTATGCAATTGCAGGCCGCACTCAATAATGCTACCTCACCCAATTCCTCTCCCAATTATACTACCATCCCTACACCTTTTTATTGCTTGCTCGAAGATCAGCAATACAATCAGGGTGCAATAGATAGTGATGGTGATTCTCTTTCTTTCTCTTTGGTTTCGGCTGTCAATGCCAGTCCAGCCAATCCTCTTTATTCTCCTTCTGTCAATTATGCTTCACCCTTCAGCGGTGCATTTCCACTAGGAACAATACCCGGACAGTTTACATTCAGTGTACTAAATGGTCAATTGACTTTTACACCATCAGGTGTTCAAAATGCACTTATCGTTAATCAGGTGTCCGAATACAGAAATGGTGTACTTATTGGTACCAGCCAGCGCGAAATGACGTTTATAGTAGCTGATAACTGCGAGGGTACTCCTCCTGCGCTTACAGTTGCCAATGTTGTAGGGGGAGCTATAACAGGTAAAAATATAATTAATATTTGCGTAGGGACGTCATTACTTACTTTCGATGTGAATTTGTCTAACCCAGATAGGGACACCACCGAAATTACACCCAAAAATGTTCCACTGGGTGCTAATATTTCAGTTGTCAACAATTACAGTCCTTCTCCGTCTGTTCGTTTTTCTTGGAACACTGATACACTCACTACCGGTATTTACACCTTCTTTCTGGATGTAAAAAACGACCATTGCCCTATAGCCAACAGGCAGACGGTAGCTTACACTATCAATGTTACTCCTTTCCCTACTGTAGCAGCAACACAAATATCGCCTACACAATGTGTGCATAATGCGGCTATTAGGTATAATCTTGCGTTAGGCTATTTACCACGTACACTGACGGTGGTGCAAGGGGGCACTACTATTAAAACTTTTTTAGATTCCACAGGTACTATTACTGATAGCTTGCCAGCTGGCGACTACACTATCATTGCCTCATCTCATCCTACTTGCCAGGTGAGTACGCCACTTACCATCACAGATGGTGGTGTATTGCCACTGAGTCCAGTCACTGTTACTTATTGTAAGGGCGACCCTAAACTTCCTATACCGGTTACAAAACGAGCGCCAGAATCTGAAATCTTCTGGTACGATGCTGCTAATAATTTGCTAGGTGCTGCTCCATTTCCAGGCACCGAAACCGCAGGCACTAGCACTTGGTATATACAGGAACGATATAAAGTATGTACGTCTGACAAAGTCCCCGTTACTGTTATTGTTAATCCACTACCTCAAACAGTTATTGTCAATAATCCTAACACTATTTGTTTAGGCGATACTATCTATCTACAAGCTAGTGGTGGGATAGAATACACTTGGTCCCCTACCGATAGAATCTTGGCGGATAAAGAAGGTCGATTATTCACCCGACTAATGTCACCTGGTACTTTTTCGGTAAGGACGGTTAATGAATTTGGCTGTGTTGATTCTACTAAAATCACCTATACGAAAATAGAACCTTGCTGTCAGTATTCTTACCCCAATGCTTTCACTCCAAATGGTGACGGTAAAAATGATGGATTCAAAGTGATCACATACGGCAATAGTTGGAGTTACAAACTAGCTATATACAACAGATGGGGACAGTTGGTTTTTCTGTCTTACGATCCTGCTAAGTATTGGGATGGCACACAGTACGGAAGGCCTTGCGATGCCGGGACTTATTTCTATTTCTTCAGCGGAAGGTGCGTTACTGGTGGCACAGACGAGCATCAAGGCGATGTGACGCTTATCAGGTAGTACTTATGGGGTAGGTGTTTACTGTTTTACAACACCCACTTTGTCACCCCTAATTCTTGCTAGAAAGGGCTGTTGAAATCCTTCATTTGCACAAAAGATAGATCTCTTGCAGAGATAATAGGAGCTGTCACACCCCAATCCATTCCTATACTATCGTATTTTATGCCAGTGTCACTTTCTTTATGGTAAACAGATGATACCAGATAGTAGGTCATAGCATCGTTGGTCAGCGCCTTAAATCCATGTGCAAATCCTTCTGGTATATAGTAAGCTAGATTATTGCTGGCCGATAGCTCGTGGGCGTAATATTTGCCATAGGTAGCTGAGTCTTTGCGCAGGTCTACTATCACGTCTAGTATGGCACCTTGTGGGCACCATACCACCTTGCTGTGCTGGTGAGGTGGCAACTGAAAATGCATACCTCTTATCACATCCTTGTGAGAGATAGAGTAATAGCTTTCCTTAAGCTCAAAATTAATACCCTGTTCTCTAAAGCTGATATCATGAAATGTTTTCACAAAACTTCCTCTCAGGTCTGTGGGGCAGGGTAGTGACACAAGATATGCTCCGGCTAATGGTAGTTCTGAAAATTGCATAGGTCTGTTACACTCGGTTTTTATACAATGCGCTATGCAGTACAATTGTTGCTGCAATCTCGCACTTTACCCAAAATACGTTTCTATTTGTTGCATACACTTTTGGTGTGCAGGTGTGTGTTTATCAGCATACCATTTAGCAGTCCATTCTATCGCAGTTCGTCCGTCCAGCATGCCTTTCCAGCCCATGTTCTTTAAGGCTTTATTGCTGTTTAGCAGCAGTAGTTTGGCTTCGTGGGGGGCACTGTTGTTGGTTAGGTCTTTGTAGGCACCAGTACCATATTCTGCTATAAATATTTTGGTAAGGTCTTCTACCGTCAGCATATCGTCAGGGTCTGGGCCAAAGTTGTAGGCTGTGCTGTGTAATGTAGGTTGTTCCATCATTTGCGCACCCAGCAGCAGGTATGCTCCCAATGGTTCCAGTACGTGTTGCCATGGGCGCACAGATGCTGGGTTGCGCAACCCAACAGTTTCGCCATGGCTTATAGCGCGCACTATATCTGCTACTATCCTGTCGTCAGAGTAGTCGCCACCGCCTATCACATTTCCAGCACGTGCTGCGGCTATCGATTTTCTGTGTTGTGTGTAAGTGTCTGTGTTAAAAAAAGAACGTCTGTAAGAATCTATCACTATTTCTGCTGCCGCTTTGCTGGCTGAGTAAGGATCATATCCTCCTAGTTTATCATCCTCGGCAAACGGTATTCCTCTTTCGGGGTTGTCGTAAACCTTGTCTGTGGTTATCATTATGCCGGCAGAGGTATTTGGTAGATTGCGCATTGCATCTAGCACGTGTGCCGTACCTTGTGCATTTACCATAAATGTGTAAGAGGGCATATCATATCCCCTGCGCACTAGTGGTTGTGCTGCAAAGTGAATTACAAAATCTGGTTCATACCTTACTAGCTCAGTTTGCAGTTTTTGTTTATCGCAAATATCTGCTATCACCGAGCTGTAGCATAGCTTATCTCCCGATATCTGATTATAAAGGTCAATGTCTTTTTCAGGGGCCAGCGAATAGCCCTTTACATTTGCACCAAGCCAGTGTAAGATTTGTAGCAACCACGTTCCCTTAAAGCCTGTATGACCTGTTAGGAAAACGCGCTTACCACTGTACGCTTTACGTAGATATGCTTCTGTTACCACTTTTTCCATTGAGGTTCGGTTTGCCACATTTGCTCCAGTTCTTCTTTATCGCGTAGTGTATCCATACATTTCCAAAAGCCGTGATGTTTGTACGCGGCTATTTGAGTGTCAGCAGCTAGGTCATTCATCGGTTGTCGTTCCCACATTACATCGTCTGCGTCTTCATGCAGATATCGGCCAATAGTCGGCTCCACCACAAAAAAACCACCGTTTATCCATGTGCCAGAGTCTTCTGGTTTTTCTTCAAAACTATTGATTATGCCATTTTCTTCCATTTTTATCACCCCAAATCTGCTGGTAGCTTGTATGGCAGTCATGGTGCATATCTTTCCGCTCTTCTTATGAAAAGCTAACAACTCATCTATATTCACATCACTTACGCCATCGCCATAGGTCAGCAAAAACGGCTCGTTGCCTACATAGGGCAATACTCTCTTTAGTCTGCCGCCAGTCATTGTATCTAGCCCAGTATCTATCAGCGATATTTTAAACGGCTCTGCTGAATTACGGTGTACTTCCACCGAATTGTTGGAAAGATCTACCGTTATATCTGCATTGTGCAAAAAGTAATTGGCAAAATACTCCTTTATCATATGTGCCTTATAGCCTAGACAAATTATAAACTCGGTATGGCCATAGGCAGCATATATCTTCATTATATGCCACAGTATGGGTTTGCCACCTATTTCTATCATGGGCTTGGGTCGTAGCGCCGACTCTTCCGATATTCGGGTGCCCCTTCCGCCTGCAAATATGACTACTTTCATGACAACAAATATAAGCGAAGATGGCAGATATTCTGTTATTCATCCCCAGAAAACCCACATGACAATAAGCGATTAACGTGTTTCTAATGAGAGTCTAATTTTATTATTATAGGTTAGGCTTTTTTCAATTTTTGAATTTTATTCTCAATTCATTAACGTTTGGCGACTCTCTAAAATGTACAGAATTGACTAACTAACGCTCCCCGACGCTTTATCGGAATTCAGAATAATTTGGATACTTCATTCGTTTAGCTAAATTTGTGTCCGATTCATCACTTAAAAACTGCATTGTGACGTACGATAATAAGAATTTTGACGAAAACAGGAACGATAGCCGTAACGAAAGCTTATACAGCAAACGTATAAAAGCTGGTAAAAGAAGAACTTACTTCTTTGATGTCAGAGCTACGCGCGGCAATGATTATTTCATAACCATTACAGAAAGCAAAAAGCGTTTTGATGACAATGGATATGATCGTCACAAAATGTTCTTGTATAAAGAAGACTTTAATAAATTTCTGGCCGGGCTTACGGATACCATTAATTATGTAAAAACTGATTTAATGCCAAATTTTGACTTCGATGCATTCAATCATGATCAGGAAAATGAGGAAAACAACCAACATAATGTTGTTATTGATACAACGCCAGAATTATCTGGTCATACCGACACTCCAGTATCTTCTGTAGTTAACGAAGACAGTAATATCGACGACTGGAAAATGTAAAATAACATTCAATCTTCTCTCTCAAACCTTCGCTTTCGCCCGCGAGGGTTTTTTATTTTACATACATCTTTAGGTTTCTGAGAGTAGCCCTAAGTTTTGATTTTATAATTTCTATACTGCTAACATTAAGCTTCATGGGTTTTATGTTGTTGTTAGTTATTATTTTTATCATTTCCTGATATCTACTCATGCATACTTCCATCCCAAATTCTTTCGTAGCCATATGGCAAGCTGCTGTTACTCTTTCTGTTTCAGGTATGTTTGCCAGTGCTACAAGCTTTGATACTGCGTCGGTGACATCACCTACTGCATATACAGCTAGGCATTTTGCAGCATAATCATGGTGCTCAAAATCTTCAATCCCGCTAACTCTAGTTCCCAAAAATCCACAGCCAGCTGCCAATGCTTCCATCATCACTAATGGCATACCCTCAGAGTTTGATGTAAGTAATAGTATGTCTGCTCCGTTAAGTAAGGCTTGCACTTTCGCGGCTGGCTGCCATCCGTGGAAGCTAATGAATTCTCTTACTCCTTTTTTGTCGAACAATGTGCTATATTCTCGCTTCGACTCTTCGCTATTACCTACTATGTCTAAATGAAAGCTAATTTTTTTTTCTTTTAGCCCACTGCAGATCAACACAAGGTCATATGCTCTTTTTTCGTAGTCACTTAGCCTGCCAACGAAGATCAGTTTTGTTACACCGTTACTGCTGTAGTCTCTTTTTACTTCGGGCAACACTATTCCGCACGGTATCATGTAGCTTTTACCAGAATCAATACATGGATATTTACTGGCGAGTGTTGCTTTTATTCTACCAGATACACAAATTGCCGAACTGAGTTGGTGTGCATATTTTCCTGCTATGTTATAGTAATAATTTTGGTCACCGTGCAGCACGCCTATCATTTTATATTTATCTGCCACATCTGCGGCCGCTGCCCAGGTTGCGCTGTCATCCGATGGTATTACAGCTACACCTTCTGGTACATTACTTTGCAATAATTTGCTGTATGTATTTGCTCTATATCGCTCTGTGCCAAACTCAAATTCATAGCCTGCACCCTCGGTTATAATTGTAATTGCTTTTTTGAACGGGGTTAGCAGTTGTTCCATGGTTTCCCGTCCTCCTGCATTCTTAAAAGGTTTGTTGGGTGTTACAGTGACAAAGTATACGTTCCATCCATTGTTGGCGGCGTGTATTGCTGCATCTGCCATCCATCTTGTTACGCCTCCTCTGTGATAGGGGTGACATACAAATGCTATTGAATTAAGTTCTTGCATCTTATTATTGAGTAGAGTTGACGCATCCAAATTACTGTTTTTACCTTATTTAATTCGGTGGTGCTTTTTGCTTACCAAATAGCATTACTGATACGTACATTTGCACTCAGGTTTACTACATTCAATTTATACACAATGAGCGAAGAGAAATCACTTAATTTCCTCGAGGAAATTATAGAACATGATATAAAAGATGGGTTACATGGCGGCAGAATTCATACTCGTTTTCCTCCAGAGCCTAACGGTTATTTACACATAGGGCATGCTACCTCTATTTGCCTCAATTTTGGCTTAGCTAAAAAATACAAGGGTAAGTGCAATCTGCGATTTGATGATACTAACCCAGTAACAGAGGAAACAGAATATGTTGATAGTATCAAAAACGATATTCGTTGGCTTGGGTTTGAATGGGACAATGAGTTTTATGCTTCCGATTATTTCGAAACCCTCTACAACTTCGCCGTTACACTCATAGGCAAGGGGCTTGCCTATGTAGACGATAGCACCGCTGAAGAAATAGCTGCTACCAAAGGTTCTACTGTTACTCCGGGCTCAGATAGTCCCTACCGCAACAGAACTATTGAAGAAAACCTAACCCTGTTTGCCGAAATGAGAGCAGGCAAATACCAAGACGGCGAAAAAACACTGCGTGCCAAAATAGACATGGCGCATCCAAATCTTTTGCTCCGCGATCCGCTTATGTACCGCATCAAGCACGAGCATCACCATCGTACCGGTAATGAATGGTGCATTTATCCTATGTACGACTTCGCCCATGGTCAAAGTGATAGTATCGAGGAAATTACACATTCGATTTGTACGCTAGAGTTCATACATCACAGGCCTTTATACAATTGGTTCATTGAGCAGTTGGGTATCTTCCCTTCTCGCCAGTTCGAGTTTGCTCGTCGCAATCTTACTTACACAGTAATGAGTAAACGTAAGTTGTTGCAATTGGTAAATGAAAATCATGTGTCTGGTTGGGACGATCCTCGTATGCCTACCATTAGCGGTATGCGTCGCCGTGGTTATCCTGCTGAGGCTTTAAGGCGCTTTTCCGATATTATTGGTATTGCTAAACGTGAAAACATTGTTGATATTGGTTTATTAGAGTTTTGTGTTCGCGAGCAGCTTAATAAAACTACCAATCGTGTTATGGCTGTGCTTGATCCAGTTAAACTGGTCATTACTAATTATCCCGACCATACGTCTGAGCTTTTTGCAGCTGAAAATAATCCTGAAGATCCAGAATCTGGCACACGCGATTTGCCTTTTTCTAGAGAGGTCTGGATTGAACGAGAAGACTTTATGGAGGAAGCACCTAAAAAGTTCTTTCGCCTGGCTCCCGGCAATATGGTTCGACTAAAAAGCGCATACATCGTAAAGTGCGATGGTTGCATAAAAGACGAAGATGGGGTAGTAATGGAGGTGCATTGTACGTATTTACCCGAAAGCAAAAGTGGCAATGATACTAGTGGCCTCTCGGTCAAGGGTACTATTCACTGGGTAAGCGTTGCTCATGCGCACACCGCACAGGTTGTCCTGTACGATAGATTGTTTAGGGTCGAAGATCCTTCTAACGAAGAGGGGAATTTTAAAGATTACATCAACCCAGATTCCATGCAAGTGTTAGAAAAAGTATACATTGAGCCTTCATTGGCAGATGTTACTCCTGGTAATAGTGTTCAGTTTATGCGTAAGGGCTATTTTTGTGTTGATACACTCAGCACGCCCGGTAAACTGATTTTCAATCGTACTGTTACCCTCAAAGATGCATGGGCCAAAGAGCAAAAAAAATAGTATTCCATAATCTTTTCAAACAAAAGACTCCGGCGCTAGGTAGCAGCCGGAGTCTTTTATCTGGATGTCTTTAATACTCTATCATCTATTCTTAGTGGTGAAAGTTCTAATATTTTTACCCCTCCAAACATTGGATGTGTTGTATTAATAAGGTAATTATATTCAATATCCATTAATGCGGATGGTACGGCCATTGCCAAATATTTTCCCGTTTTCACAAAGTCGTCACCTATTCTTTTTAGGACATCTGGTGCTGGGTTCTCGTTCCAGTTCGGTGGCAGTTCCGAAGGTTTTAGTTTAAGTATGGGTACATCTGGTAATGAAATCGTGGCTATGCAGTACTGTTTAGGGGGCAATTTGCCAATGTGTACTACTGATTCCAGCAGCGCTAGCGAAGCACTGTGCGCTGTGTAGAGCATGTAGGTGTTTTTGCTGTTCCATCTCGCACCATACAATGCTGCCCCTTTACCCGACAAGTCTTTAATGTAGTTGCAGGCTCCTATTCTGTATACAATCATCAGGCAAATATTCCATTTTGTATACGTCCTAGCTCGTCTGTTATCATAGCTATCCCTAGCGATGTGTCTAAGTAGTTTTTGGGTTTTTTGTTACCAAAGGCGACTAGCTCTGTGTTCATCCATTGTCTGAACTCAAGCAGACTACCAAATACTTCTTCTCCTCTGCTATATAGCCTTGCTAGTTCTACCATTCGCTCAGATTGCTCTTGCGATAACTTCTGGCTCGGTGTGTATCTTCTTAATGTTCTGTCTGATGTGTGTATTATAGCGGCCATTTCGGTCATGCTAATATCTGTTATGGTCATCAAATTGTCCATTACTCGCCTAGGCACTCCGGTTCTGATTACATCTATCAGGTCGTTTTCATTTTTTATGCTTCCATAGTCTTTTTTGCCTATCATCCCCATCATACCTATGGTTCTCATCGCTGTGTTGCTGTAGGCTATCATTGGTTCTTCTACTACTTTTGGTTCTAATTTTGGTTCTTGGTAGTTAGTGTTTTTTTTTGCGCGGCTCATTTCTGGTCATTTGTCCCCAAATTTAGGTCATTTTTCTTGTTCTCAAAAATATTATTTCTTCATTTCCCTACTATCATGCTTATTTCCACATTTACTCCCCTAGGCAGGCCGGATACTTGTACGGTTTCTCTTGCTGGTGGGTTGTTGTTGAAGTAGGTCGCGTATACTTCATTCACTTGTGCAAATTGCCCCATATCGGTAAGGAAAATGCTAGTTTTGACCACATCAGCAAATGATGCGTCTGCCGCGGTCAGTATGGCTTGCAGATTCTCCATCACTTGTTTGGTTGCTTCTTTAATATTGTCAGTTATTATGGCTCCTGTTTGGGCTACCATTGGTATTTGGCCTGATATGTACAGGGTATTTCCATATTGCACTGCTTGGCTGTATGGCCCTATTGGGGCGGGTGCGCTTTCCGTAAAAATGATTTTCTTTTCCATGCTACAAATGTAAGCAACGGGGTAATAATATACCCTTCGTTCTTTTTTTCGTATTTGTTGATTCTGCTGGTCTATATTTTCCTGATTTCTTAATGCTATCTGTACATTTGCACTCTAGCTTATGAATTACATTCTGCATTTTGATACGTCTTCAGATATATGTTCTGTTGCTTTAAGTTTTAATGGCAAGTTACTTCATGTAGTTTTTGGCAGTGAGCCCAGAAATCATGCTGCAGGTATCAACAACATGATTGCTCAGGTACTTAGTATTTCAGGGTTGACTTTTGCTCAACTGTCTGCTGTCGCTGTGTGTGAGGGGCCTGGCTCTTATACTGGCCTCAGAATCGCCATGGCTACAGCTAAGGGTATATGTTATGCAGCAGATTTGCCTCTGATTTTGCACAGTAAGTTATTGCTCGTGAGTTTTTCTTCTAGTGCTACTTTTTCTTCAGACGAACAACTAACAATTGCAGCAATTCTGGTTGCTAGAGAAAAAGAATATTTTCTATCTCTTTATGACTCCGCTCACAATTGTTTGTTGGTACCTACTCATGTTCCTGAGCATGAATTGACATCTATTTTGTCTAGCAAAGAAAATTTACATATTATCTCAGATGCTCCTTCTGACATTTTTTATAAACTAAAAGTTAATTTTATTCACTTCCGACAAGATATTACAATTGACTTTCAATTTTGGTCCGAGTGCGCTTTTTCGTCATATATTAGTAAAGATTTTGCTAATCTAGCCACATCAGTTCCACTGTATTTGAAACAAGTTTACACGCATAACAAGCTGTAAATCAATTAGTTATATACTTTTTAAGTAAGAAAATAACCACACTTTAACTCAATGTTAACTTTTTTAGTAAATAATACTACCATCATATCGCTTTAAATACGTATGTTTGCAGAATATTCCAAATGGCTATATCATTTGTGAATATGAAAGCAGCTTTTTTAATCAATTAACATTGTAAATTTAAATTAATGGAAACGACGGTATCAGCAAACACTCTGGTAATCAAAGGTTCGAACGAACAAATCAAGTTAGACTACGTAGCTGTAAAAAACGCAGCTATGACTTTAAGGGCCATCAATCACAAGCTGCGTCAGCAGATCGTAAAATTGCTTGAAGAAAACAAACGCATGAATGTTACTGATATTTATGTGAAATTGCGTCTTGAGCAATCTGTAGCTTCTCAGCATCTTGCTATTCTGCGCCGTGCAAACATCGTTATTACTGAGCGCGACGGAAAATTCATTCACTATGCACTTAACCACGCGCGTATTGCTGCTGTTGCTAAGTTTGTTAATGAATTAGTGAATTCAGAAGAATCAAGCAACTAATCTAGCTTAATCTATTCGACATAAAGAAGCCCCGATTTCCGGGGCTTTTTTATGCGTTATACCTTCTTATTCCTTTTTTCTTTTAGCTTATTTCAATGTTTCATCCAGCCATTTAAAGAATTCTCTTTGCCATGCTATTCCATTCTGTGGGTGTAGCACCCAATGATTTTCGTTGGGTAAGTATAGTAATTTCGATTTTATGTTGTGCAGTCTAGCCGCCTGGAATGCTTCTAATCCTTGCTCTATCGGTACTCTGTAGTCTAATCCTCCTTGTATTATCATGATTGGCGTATTCCACTTGTTCACAAAGTTGCTAGGATTAAACTTTTCATAACTGGGTGGCGTTGGTTGTTTCCAGTATGGGCCACCTATATCCCAGTTTGCAAACCATAACTCTTCGGTCGTACCATACCAGCTTTTCAAATCAAATAGTCCGTCATGAGCTATGAAAGATTTAAAACGATTATTGTGCATTCCTGCTAACATAAACACACTGTATCCTCCATAGCTTGCACCCACACACCCCAGCCTCGTTTTATCTACATACGGTGCTTTAGATATCTCATCTATTGCTGTCAAGTAGTCTTGCATAGGTAGGCCACCCCAGTCTCTGCTTATGGCTTCATTCCACTGCACTCCCCATCCTGGCATCCCTCTTCTGTTAGGTGCTACTACTATATACCCTTGAGCAGCCATCAGCTGAAAATTCCAACGTATACTATAAAACTGCGACAATGCCGATTGAGGCCCCCCCTGACAGTAGAGTAGGGTAGGGTATTTCTTACTTGGGTCAAAATCGGGCGGATATATCACCCAGGTGCGTAGCGTACCACCATCTGGTGTTGGTATTGTTTTTAGTTCTGTTTTACTCATTTCAATATCAGCATACATTGCATCATTTTCATGGGTCAATTGGCGCATATCGCCATATTTTGGCTTCACCGCAAATAGTTCGCTAGTGTGATTCATATCACATCTCGATACTATTATTTCGCTTCCTGCTATGCCTACTATTCCGTTTATGTCATATTTGCCTTTTGTTAGGTTCGTTACGTTTACTTTGTCTTTGTCACTTCGTGGTATTTCCACGTCAAAAAGCTGGACCGTCCCTTCGTATGGCGCATTAAAGTATATTCTATCGCCAGCAGCATTCCATACAAAACCTTCCACCGTACCATCCCATTTAGATGTAAGGTTGATTACTTTTTTGGTAGCTACATCCATTATCACTATGTCGTTCTTATCTGCTTCAAATCCATCTCTCGACATGCTTAGCCAAGCCAGTCTTTTCCCATCATTGCTAAATAACGGTTGGGTATCGTAACCCATTCTACCTTCAGTCCAGTTAGCAGATTTCCCAGTACTCAAACTGTAGTAATACACGTCTGTATTAGTACTTAGGGCGTATTCTTTACCAAATTTTTTCTTACTCACATACACAAAACCCTTACTGTCTGGTGCCCAAGTAAGGTCTTCAGCACCCCCAAATGGCTTTTGAGGACAGTCATGTGGTTCATCTTCCATAATGTCTTTAGTAGTTCCATCTTTCAGATTTACTACAAATACGTGCGAAAACTTTCCATCTTCCCATGTGTCCCAGTGCCTGTAGTTAAGGTCGGTGTAGACTTTAGCGGTTGTGTTGGGTAGGTCGGCATAGATGTCTATGCCATTCACTGGTTTTATCATTACATCTTTAGAGTAAGCCACATATTTGCCATCCGGCGACACCCATACGTTTTCTGCTCCTAGCAGTCCGTTGTATATTTCAGTCCATGTGTTCCCATTGTCCGCACTTTTATACAGATAGTTGTCGGTATATGCATACCATGCATTGGGGTAGCGTTGCACTATCGTTTTGCCTTCTGCAGTCCACTCGTCTCTAGTGCCGTCTTCTAGGTTCAGTCTGTATTGATGGACTGTACTTTTTTCTGTTTTCCAGTTCACAGTCTTTGTACTGTAGTACAGGTGTTTACCATCGGTGCTTACACTGTTTCCACTCACACGGTGCAGACTCCAGAGTTTTTCTGGTGTCATCCGCTTCTGTCCCATAGCGCCTACAGCCGATAACAGCAGAAGTAGTAGTAGTTTATTCTTCATATAGCATGTGTGTTTGTTTTCTAGTTACCTTTTATTCTTGGTTTTTTGTCCTTTTGTTTTACAGGATGCTCAAAATCTATAGAGTGTTCCCATTTCGCTTTCAGTACTATATTTTCGTCGGCAGGTACCACCATTTCTGGTTGTTTTCTTTCAAAAAGGTCGCCAGTATCCCATTTGCCGTTTTTATTCTTATCTACAATAATACAAAATGAATATGTTGCCGGTCTCATTCTCGATAATATTACTGTTTCGTCTACTATTTTCCTTACACTCAATGTGTCATTGTCTGCTTTTATCAGCAGCAAATAGTCAGCTTCGTTTACATCTTTCGCATTTTGCTTGTCAACGTATTTTGCTGGTAGGTTTAGCGTTATTTTCCCATAGTCGTCACTATTCATTGTTCTAAACTTAAACACACTAGCGTTATTACTTTTTCCAGCGGTATCTTTTGCAAATCCCTTATTTATTTTTAAAGTATATACAGTATTGTCTTTGATCGTGGCCTTCGCTATTACCAGTGTGGGTTTACTTATATCTGTCTTTACTTCTAGAGGTGCGTCGGTAGTTTTTCCAGCACTGTCATAGCTTAGACTTATAGAGTCTTTATTCACGATAATATTTCTATTGAAGCTAAATTTAAAAGAGTCTGTAACTCCAAATGTTCTGCTATTTATATTGCCTGTATCAATGTTTACAATATATACAAGGTTGGTGTCCGTCAATGCTGTAACAGGTGGTTTCTCTTTGCTCCTTAGGCTTTTTTTTGTAGTGGCGCTGGATTCACTTTTTACTTGCCCAGTGTCTGGTTTTTCAGAGAATAGTCTGAGTGTTATGGCAGGTGCATTGGTGTCTGTTGTAGAAATTGTATGGTCGAAAAATGCAATCATTTCATTGCCCCCATCGTATGTCTGATTGCCATTTTCATCTCTAATGGCATATATCTTAAATGATCTTCCGGGCAACCCAGTAAATCTGAACGTACCATATGCATCTGGCTTCGATACGTACCTAGGTTTTTTCTTCACAACAGCACTGTCGTTTTCTGTGGCATTGTACAACACTACGATACTTGACGTATCTGGTTTGCCTGTTGCAGCGTCTTTTATTGTGCCTTGTAGTTTCAGTGAGTCAAAATATGCCCCTGTACTGAATAGGTAAGTGTACCCCAACATTGCATTGCCTTCGTGCATGTCTCTAATGGCGCTACCAAAAGATATTCTATACGTAGTATTAGCCTCAAGCAACGAGTCTGCTATTTTTACGGTTACATGTTTGTTAAGGCTGGTTACCGTTGGAGGTACACTGAGGATAGGAGAAATGGTAACCTCTTTTTGCACATCGCCTAATGTCACATACTCATCAAATCTCAATACCAATTTAGTAACTCTGGTATTTAGCAGCGAGTCGGTTGGTTCCGAAAACAACAATTTAGGCGGTGTTATATCCCGCTTCCCTCCCGATGGTGTAGAAATATTGGCGCATCCCGCTGCTATGCAACTTACTATCAGCAGTAGGTTGGTATAAATACGAATAGTCATTGACCCCTCAAAAATACATTATTACTTCGCACCATCTCGTTAAAAACTTCGCACATTACTTTTGTCACTTTTTCATTTGCCTGTTAAAACACATATTTTCTGCCCCAATATTGGCTAATTGTCACCTACGGTTAGGACTGCTAGTACTAGGCGCAGGTTGTTGCCTGGTTGGCGCTTGTTCTTTGGGCGCTTGCGGTTGCTGACGTATCGGTGGTGTAGATGTTCTTACAGGTGCCGGAGCGGGTGCTGGATTAGTGTTTCTGGGAGGTGTGGCAGGGCGTAAGTTTTCTTGTTTCACGGGTCTGCTCACATCCCATTCGTACGGATTGCTGTCTGTTCGTCCGGGTGACCGGGTTGGTTCAGCTACCTTATTGATATCCGTTCCTGGTATCGGTGCTCTATCAGCATTTCGGGCATTTATTGTTGCTCTGAACGGTGGTGTACGATCAGGATTATCACTTACAGACTGTGGTGTCTGCAATTTTCTAGGTGCCACCATAACATCGGGAGGTGGTGCGGCCTGTCCCCCCATAGGCGATGCAGGTCTTATTTCAGATGGTCTATACATTCTTACCACATCATTGTGTACTCGCGTGTTTACATTTTTCGAATTTCTTACCTTCAGTATCTGCACATTGTTACCCGTCACCTGCTTCACCTGTGCTACATGTGGTCCAGTTATGTATGTCACATTTTTGTCTCTGAAAGTATTATTTATGATCGTTGTATTCACGATAATTTTATTGTTGCCACGTGGCCCATACCAATATTGGTAGTATTTACCAGAATAAAGGTATTGGGGGGGGATAAATACCCACCAGTCGTTTGGGCAATTATAATCGGTTAACGCCATCGTTGTCTGATAGTCAGGTCCCAAAGGAGACCATCCATAAAAGCCGTCTCCATACCTCCAGCTCACCCATGCAGGTCCCCAGTAATTACCTGGTATCCACAACCAGCCATAATATTGGTCATACGTCCAACGGCCATAATGAAAACATGCCCAACCCCACGTATAGTCCGATACCCATGTGTTGCCATACTCTGTCATTACCCAGTGCCCGTTAGTGTAGTAGGGTCTAAAGCCGTCATCTACCCCAGGCGACCACACATACCCATAAGTAGGGTCTTCGATCCATTGCCCATAGGGTGCCAATCCCTGATAAAACTCATCATAACACAAGTAATCATAGTCATATTGCGCCGCACATTCTTTTCCACTCCATAGCATCATTGTTAGGAGCGCTACTACACTGTACATTACTTGCTTCAGTTTCCGGAAAGTCTTGTGTTCCTTCAATTCCATAGTCTCTTTTTTTACCTATAGTTATCACTATACTTAATATCACAATTGCTACTCGTATTCTGCCGTAAATATAAAGTATCTCTAACAAACACAATCCTCAACCACCGTTCTTCAAAAAAATACCAATATCTGTTTTCCTTTTCTTGAAATTATCACATCTCCCTGTTATCTTTGCACCGTATAAAAAATATGAAAAATGCCGAAAAAGATAAAACCAACCGCAAAGCAAAAATCGATGTTTTTAATGCACTGCGTGGTATTTACCATAGCCACTATTCTTTCTTTTATGTTTTACGACAAAGGAGTTAAAGGTTGGGCTTATCCTTGGCATGCTTGGACGGTAGCTGCTTGGGCGTTGTGCTTGTTAGGTCACTGGTGCATAGTTTATACCAGTATCGAAGACCCAGGATATGATGTATATCGTCAGCAACAGGGCAAGCAATAAGGCTACTTCTGTATTTCAATATTTGCCAATTCCTGTTACAGTTTCATACTATTTGTATGGTGTCAGTTCCACCTGACACCATATTTTTTTCTCAGTTTCGCATATTTCTATCTTATCACTTATGCTGCTGGACTTATAACATTCTCAGAGCGCTACATTCATTTTTGCATTTTTTAGCATTTGTCTATGTTGTTCCCGAAAAAAAATTAGTAAATTGTGCAGTAATCATGTTTCTTTACATTCATTAACACGCTAAAAACAATAAAAATGGACACTTCAAAAATGATTAAAGCATACTGCCTGAAAACTAAGGAAAAAGATGTTCCTATGCACGATGCCGTTATCACACGTACTGCACGTGGTGGCTATATGGCTGCTGGAAACGATGGCAAAGGAAATAAAATGGCTGCCATTATGAACGAAGTTAAGGCACTTAAAGCTATAGAAGATGGTGTAGCTAAAAAAGGCTTCTAATTCAATCCCTTTATTTACCGTTTCGTCCCTGCATCTTGATACTGGTGCGGGGACGCTTTTTTTTAACACACATACAACCTAGCCTTTTATCAGAAATACCTACTTTCGTTTAGCCTGTTTTTCGTTTTTTGACCTTGTGTTATCTGACGCGCCTAGCCAACAACAGTAAAGTATGATAAAATCAATCCTTACCTTCCTTATTTCGTTCTTGCCCTTTTGTTTACATGCACACGCAGACAGTGTATATGCGTGGAATAAGTGGTGCGCGCGAAAAGATACTCTGCTCTTATTTAATGGTGGTAACAATACCATTCAAATATATTGTCAGGGGCTAAAGCCCACTGACATCACGCTCAAGAGCCTCGATAGGAGTCTACGAATTGGTAATCTTGAACTTAATGGAGATACTGTTGCTGTGCTTGCTATGCCTTATCCTACCAAAGACAAACTAATGAGACTGGCTATAGTTAATAACAAAACAAAAAAAACAATAAAAACGCTATGTTTTGTATCTGATAGTTTACCTGCACCTGTAGCCCAATTAGGTAGTATCACTCGCCCTGAATCTTACAAAAAAAACATAATCACTCAAACCAAGTTGATAGCTGTTTTTCCAGGTTCTCTTTACAGCTACCCTTACAAAATCACTCAGTATTCCTTTCATATTAAATCACCCAAACCTACTACCAGAATTCAGGTATCTGGGTTCTTTTTACCCACTACAGTACTTAAAGATATCAACGAAGCCCCTGAAGGTTCCATCGCTGAGTTTACTGACATAAAAGCTACTTGCCCAGAATGTGCTACACGTTCGCTGGCCAATTTGCAACTGAAAATCAAGTAATCCTATCCTTGTTGTTGTTCGTTGCGTATGTCTGCTGATAGTTGTTTTTTATAGTTACGTAGCTACGTCATACTGAGCACCACCATCAACGGTGTGTACAAGCCTGTGAAATTCAGTTATTTATTACTGCCTAACTGCAAAGAGCAGGCTTGCTTGGGCAAACCTGCTCTTTGCAGTTACACTATAATCTTACTTTTTCTTAAACAAGCCTTTCAGTCCTTCTTTCGCTTTGTTTTCTACATCTTTTGCTTTCTGCTCAGCTTCTTTAGCCAGTTGTTCAGCTGATTTTCCATCACCTGTCAGTTGCTTCTTTGCTTCATCTTTTACCTGATTAACTACCTGTGCTTTTACTGCTTTTACAGTATCTTTCACTTGTGTTTTCACTTCTTCTATTTTCTTTTCTACCTCTTTTTTTATTTCTTCTTTTACATTGTTTACTGCATTATTGGCAGCATTTTTTAGGTCGGTCTCTATTTTAGGTTGGGTGGTGGTGCCAGTTATATTCACAGCAAAGTTCACTTTATCACCCAGTGTTATTGGTATACCCTTTCCGGCTGCTTGACTCACCAGGTTATTCACCATAGCATTGCCTGCACTACCCAGCAGCGCGCGTGGCACCACTATATTAGCGCCATACTTTAGTGTTTGGTCAAACCCATGACTACCTGCCACTTCTGCCTCTATGTCGTTACCTATTTTCAGTTTATAGGGTTGCACATTCACCCGACCATTCACAAACTCAAAGAACAGTTTCATGTCTTTTATCGGAAAACTCTTAAACTGTGTCATTTTTAGCTTCTCAGCTAGTAGCTCTGTTACTGGGAAGTTGCTGAGCAGTGCATTCAGCAACATTAGGTCGCCCTTGCCTGTCAGTGTGTTCATAGATGGCGTCATGTCCGGACCTAGTTTTCCTGCTACATTTAGGTTGGTGGTCACCTTGCCCGACATATACTTGGCAGCCGGCATCATTTTTTCCACACTTGGCAGTGCTTTGCACGTCTTCTGGATGTCAACATTCACAACGTTATACTCAAACGATATGTCCGGATTTTTCTTGTCGTTTTTGGTTGAGTAGCTGCCATTCATCTTCAGCGTTCCGTCAAATGCTTTACCCATTATATCCTTCAGTATCAGGCTTTCATTTCTCACCGCCATGCTACCACCTACACTTGTTAGTACTATATCGTCATACTTTACGGTGCCTATAGTGGTGTTCAGTTGCAGGTCAAGGTTAGCGGGCACCACAAACGGGTCAGTAACTGGTGCAGCAGCCGTGGTTTCGGGTGTGGTAGGCGTACCCATAAATTTGTTTACATCTACCTTGTCTGCTACCAGCGTAAAGCTACCCACCAGCGGTTCATCGCTCATGGCATAGCCCAGCAGGTTGTCTACACTACCATTACCGCTAAAGTTTGTTTGCATGTACGCACCACGCAGATTCGCTATTGTTACATTTTTAGGCGTAAAGGTCATCAGCAGACTGATGATGCTCACACCATCTGGATAGTCTTTTGATGCATAGGTCAGGTTATTGATGTTGATAGTACCTGCAGCATCTATATTGTCAAACTGTTTTTTCTGTGCCTCAGCCATTGGTCCCTTCACCGCCACATCTGCACGTATGTCACCCGTCAGTTTGGTGCCGGCTTCTAGCGTCACAAACTGTCCCATTCTTCCTAAGTCTATATGTCCTTTTGCAGCTGCATCTACCCACTGTGCGGTCATAGGGTTTTTGAGTAGTAGCCTTAGGTCAAATGGCTCCTGTCCCAGCGCCAAATGGCATTTCTCAAGGTTCACTATGGTGTGGTCTGTCACCCCATCCGGATTGGTCACCACCAGTTTCACCTGTATGTCCGATACTTTTTGTGGCAATGCCGGATACTGAAACGATGCATTGTCTATACCTAGGTTCACCATATACGCAGGCATCTGTGCAGCATTATATTTGCCTTTCACATAGCCGCTCAGTGCCAGTTTACCCGTTGTTTTTATATCCTTAAAGTCGGCAGTGTATATACCTGGCACCAGCGATAGTATGTCTTTAAAGTCGTTAGACGGTGTGCCAAACTGCACATCCATTATCATATTGCTCGTGTCTGGCATTTGCACAAAACCCTTTGTATACAGTTTTAGCCCGTTAATTTGTATTTTGTCGGTGTTAAAGCTGTATTTGCTGTTTTTGTTATCTATTTCTAGGTCTAGGTCCACAGTCGTTTTCACCTTGCTCAGGTACGGCACACCACCGTTTATAAAGGTCACCGCATCAGCAGTGGTTTTAGTAGCCAGCGTAAATAGATCACTACTAAAGTCGCCCGCTCCAGTATGCACCAGATTGTAAATAATGGCATGCATCTTGCCTTGCTTATCGTTATACTCTATATATCCGTTTTCTATAGCATACTTACGCAGCTTCAGCGCAAAGGGGGCACTCTCTTCAGCCGTTTCGGGTGTGGCTGGTGTAGGTTTGGTTATGTCCCAGTTGGCCTTGCCGTCTGCTTCTACTATAGCATGTATGCGTGGGCTTATCACACCTATGTTCAGTATGTCATACTTGCCGTTTATAGCCTTCATCAGGTCTAGCGCCACATCTATGCTCTTCGCACTTATCAGGGTGTCATTCTTAAAGGTCTCCACACCCACCACACTCAGCTCCGTGATGCTTACCGATAGCCGCGGAAAACTGCGCAATACAGATATATCCACATCCCTAAAGTCTGTTTTGGCATTCAGTTGCTCATTTAGCTGTTTTTTCACTACAGCCATTATTTTGTCCTTAAAGAACACCGGAATGATTACCGCCGTAGCCAGTAGTAGTACTATCAATACGCCAATGGTAATAAATATCCGCTTTACAATTTTCATGTTGATATATTTTTTTCTGCTGTAAAAATAACACTAATACTTTCACCTTTCATGGCTTAACGAATAATTATAACAATCTCATCATTGACTTGCCCGCACAGTAGCCTTGCTCCATATCAACCGCCAATAAATAACCGTATTTTTATTTTCTTAACTGTCTACAAATGCTATAAATATTACTTACCTTTCGTTTCCAATATTCAACCACACATTTTTTATCCACACACAAAATAAAATTTCTTACTTATGAAATGGTATTTGCTCGCTTTCAAAAAATATGCCGTAATCTCTGGTCGTTCACACCGAAAGGAGTTTTGGATGTTTGTCCTTTTTAATCTTATATTCTCCTTTGGAGCGCGCTTACTTGATGCGCTCTTAGGTACCAACTACTCCGATGCTAAACCTACAGATGGTGGCTATCTTTCTACACTCTACTCCCTAGTGCTTTTAGTGCCTGGTATCACTATCACTGTTCGTCGTCTACATGATATTGGCAAAAGCGGTTGGTTCTATTTCTGGACTTCCTTTGCGGCTATAGTCGCAGTTATTGCCTACATTGTTTATTTGGTCATGACGCTGATAGGCAATGGCACTGGCGACCTCGAATCTTTGAAGGCAGGCGACATAGATCCCAGTGTGTTTCTGACAGGCAATTTTATTATGTACACTGTATTACTAGGTATATTTATCCTCTCCCTTGGTACTTGGATAATTGTATTATTGGCCAAGCGTGGCAACGTAGGCGACAACAAATACGGTCCTGACCCACTGGCGCTACCTATAGAACAAGCATAAACTACAAGCTACTAATTTTACCTACAGCCCACCTGCCACCGCACAGTGGGCTGTTTTGTTCAACTCAGCCATTCTTTCCCCTATTTTTCTATTTTTGATACAGTTATTGCTATAACCATTTAGTTTACTTTACATCAGTCTATACATGCGCCCCATCTTTAAGCACCTCTGGTTGGTAGCTTTCCTATTACTGTCCTGTACTTTGCATGCGCAAGACAGTACTATAGTATACCCTAAGCATCAGCTCAAGTTTAATCCTCTTAAGGCATTGGGCCTAGTTAACCCCGGAATCGAATTCGGTTACGAACGGCGCTTAGGCAATCATTTTGCTACCCATTTTGCTGCAACCTACCTCTGTAATCCTTTCAATCTTGCACCTTATCGGGCATTCAGTGGTTATCGCATCATTGCAGAGCAGAAATATATTGTCCCTATTCAAAGTTTGAGTATCTGGTTTTATCCTTCCATTAGTTTTGTATACAATGCTATGAACATCAATAGTATAGGTGGTTTTGCAGATACTGGTTTATACAATATACCGGGTGCCAGTCAATACTACGGTTACGATGATTCGTTTAAAGTTACCAAACGGACCTATTCAGTCAATGCTTGTGCTGGTTTAGTGGTTCCCATCCATAGATTTTTGATCGACATTTCCGCCGGACTAGGTGTAAAGTACCGAGATGTTACACACAGTAATCGTATTAACCCCAACGACAAAATGATACCGCCAAGACACATTAACGTATATTACGCTGCCACCAATGAAGGGCAATATTTCGTACCCAATCTGTTGCTTACCTTCCGCGTTGCATATGCTCTGTAATGTCTCTTGCCTCTAGTTTATGTATAGTCGTTCACCCTACTTGTTATCATAAGTGTTTTGGTTTGCCCCCAGCAATATACCTAGCCAAGCTAGCCTTGTCCCTTGCGTCAGCTCTTATATGTTCTGGGCTGTTAGCAAATTTACTGCGGTTAGTTGCCAACTTTTTTCCTCCATTTGTTCCTTTCTTTGCCTCGTCTTAGTCAAATGAAAGGCAGCCCTTTTAAAACAAAATAGACCTAAGAAAAGAGCTCACTTTCCGTTCAAATATCACGAAGGTTTTGCATTAGGTTTGTAACAATTTGTCCAAAATAAAAATTAACACAATATTCTTTTAGGCGTGTGGTGATGGTAGTTTTTCTGTGTACATTGTATGCATTAATTCTAATCTAAAAATGGTCGAAAACCTGAGTAGTAACGAGCAAACTGCGCTTACAAACGAACTTCAAATCAATAACACTATTACAGGTACCGGCGCTTATTTACCAATAATAGCGGTAACAGGTACAAACGGAAAAACTACTACTACCCGAGTAACAGCCTATATTGTTGCACAAGCCGGATACAAAGTAGGCTTCACTTGCAGCGATGGTATTTATATTGAAGGAGAACTTGTAGAAAAAGGTGATTGCAGTGGTCCTGTTTCTGCTGCTACAGTGTTAAAAAACGAAAAAATTAACTTCGCTGTGCTGGAGTGTGCTCGCGGTGGTATTTTACGCTCAGGCTTGGCATTCGACCACTGTGACGTGGCTATTATAACCAATGTAGCAGAAGATCACCTTGACCTTAAAGGTATCAGCACATTGCAGCAGTTAGCCGATGTGAAAGCAAAAGTCGCCTTGGCTGTTAAGCAAGAAGGTTATGCTGTGCTCAATGCCGACGACGATTTGGTATTCTCTATTCATGAAAAGCTTAGTTGCAATCTTGCTTATTTCTCACTCTATCCCGACAATCAAAGGATAGTAGCACACTGCGCAAACGGGGGCATAGCTATAGTGCCAGAAAATGGTATATTAACCATTATTTGCGGTAGTGAAAAAATAGAACTAGACAAATTCTCAAATATTCCAATTACGTTTAATGGTAAGGCAGAATACAATATTTCCAATGTTATGGGCGCCGCCCTTGCAGCGTTTTTGGTCGGTATAAACATTGCCGATATCAAAACTGCTTTGCATAATTTTAAGCCATCTGTGGCCCTTACACCTGGGCGCATGAATTTTTTCCAATTCCGAGATTTTTCGGTCATTGTAGATTTTGCTCATAATCCACATGGCATGAAGGCAATCAGTAAATTAGTTGCAAGTTTTGATGCAACTATAAAGATCGCTATAATAGCAGGCACAGGAGATAGGCGCGATGAAGATATAATTCATCTTGCAGAGGAAGCGGCTACTATATTCGACGAGTTGATCATTCGCCAAGATGTTTCACTTAGAGGGCGCCCCGGACAAGAAATTATCGATCTAGTCGTTAAAGGCATTCGTAACATAGACACCTCAAAAAAAATAACAATAATTGAAAAAGAAAAAGAAGCTGTTGACTATGCAGTCAATACTGCCCCCAAAGGCAGTTTGATTTTTATAACCAGCGATATGATTCTGAACGCTGTTAGTTATGTGCAACAGCTCAAAGAAAAAGACGATTCTTTGATTTAAAAAGCTATTGTCACCTATTCCTCCGCAAAGCTACTTGACTGCAATTTAATAGTTCAATCTAAAGCTAGAATAAATTATATCCGTCTGTATCATTAGGTAGTTGCATCTGCTAACAACATAAATGAGGGCCGCCAATTGGCAGCCCTCATCTTTTTTACTTTGTTATTTTTGTTGTTGCTCTTATTGTTTCACCACAAAGTGGAACACTTTACGGTCGCTGCCATTGCTCAGGTTCAGCAGATACATGCCATTGGCCAGTGTATTGTTCAGCTCTATGCGCTCATTTATCACGCCGCCTGTCGCCGTTACTTCACTGCTATACACTACCTGACCCAGCATGTTCGTTACCTCTACACTCATAGATGCATTGCTACTGCTGCCCACTGTGCCACTCAATACAAACTTACCTGTATTCGGGTTAGGTATCAGTCTGATATCGCCACCTATTGTGCCTGTGCTGCTAACACCGCTTGTGGGGGTTACTTTCATCACCACACTGTTGATCGTCGCTAAACCACACGCCCCTGTACCAGTTACAATGCATGTCACGGAGTCACCATCTGCAAAGTTGTTGTAGCTGAAGGTCCCCATTGTAGCATCTGCTACTTCTTCGCCGTTTATCAGCCACTGATAGCTAGGTGATGGTCCAGCATTAGTTACTGTAGTTGCAAATGCCACTTCCGTACCTTCGGTGATCACTGTTCCTGGGTTGGCTGTAATCGTTACCTCTGGGATGTACAGGTCTTCTACACGCATGGTTATAGTGTTGCTGTTTACATCGTTGGC
>CAMDNC010000016.1 GCA_945902755.1 Flavipsychrobacter stenotrophus | reverse complement strand
GCAGTATCTACCGGCATCACAAAGGCTGTGCCCGGCACCCGTATCATGGGTGCTGAGTAGAAGGTATCGGCTCGCATATAAAAGGTATCCTTGCCAGTAGCCAGCTCCACTACAGGCTTTAGTATAGCCCATAGTACTCTCTTTTTTCTAAAGTAGTCGGCACGACCACAATAGATGGTAGCATGCTGGGCAGTATCTACAGATATTACATTACCTATAGCAAACCCATATCCACTTGTTTTGTCGTAGTGCATAGAGTCGGCCTCTATGTACTGTCCGTCATTCCAGATGGAAGAATGCCCGGTAAACCTAGCTATCACGTTTTTGGTATCGTAGGTCCCCTTCCAGGTAGACAGTACTGACCTACCGCTATCGCTGGTCACTACTGAGTAGTCGTAGAAGGTCTGCATTTTGGTCTCGGTGTTGTAACCCAGCTCCTTCGATGTTATTTTGTACTGAGGATCTGTTACTACTACATTGCCTATAAATCTAGACTCGTGTGTATTCACATTATACACGCCCGATGTGCTGGTTACAGTTGTGCTGTCGCTCTGTAAGGTGCCATGACGGTTGTAATTACCGGTTTTAGAAGCCAGGTCGTAGGTTAGCTCCTCGCACCATAGTCTATTTTTCCCATCGGTGAGCGTTACATCGCCAGTCATGTAGGCTACTCTCTTGTCGGATGTGTAGCGTAGATAGCTACAGGTAGCCTCTGTACCACCCATTTGTGCCACCCGAACAGCACCAAAAGCCTCTAGCTTTTTACTTTCTATAAATTGGTAAAGGCTATCGCAATACAGTGTATCTGTGCCCTGATACAGCACCACATCTGTCACAAACTTGTTGTAAGATCCACTATCTGTTTTGAAATACTCAAACACACCAGAGTTAGCAATGACTACTCGTATTTTGTTGGCAGTATCGGCTTGCGGTTGCTGAGCTTTTGCCTGGTGGTGCAATGCGAGAAAAACTAATGTGGCTACACAATAGCGCATTAGCAGCCGGAATGAAGTATCTAACACAGGCATTAGTCTTTCTTCTTACCTCCGAAAACACTGACATTGATGTACCTGCTAGGCCTAGCCTTGAGGTCGTCGGTAAGATTGGTAATTGATTTCAGTGAATTATTCAGATTGTTGTAGGCATCTTTATTATTGATGAACATACCTAGCGACCCCTGATTATTATTTATCTTATCCATTATGCTCTGTAGCTGAGCCGTCGTTTTTTGCAGGTCTGCAAGGGTTTTTTGTATAGGTGCGTTAGCTAGTTGGCCTGTTATGCGGCTGGTATTTGACAGTATGCGCTGCACTGTGTCGTTGCTTTTAGCAAGGTTGGCTGTTACGCTATTGGCGTTGCGCAGAATGCTGCTTATTTGCCCGCTTTCTTTATCTATAGCGGCAGATAGATGAGCCAGATTATCAGAAGTGGCCTTGAGCGACTGTATAGCACCTGTAATGGCTTTTTGGTTTTCATCGCCCACCAGCGCATTTACATTGTTGAGTGCTTGGTTGAATGCTATTATTGTACCCTTCAGTTCTTCAAGCCTAGGGGTAAGCTCGCCCGATAGTTTATCTACCATACTGCCATCTTTTTTAGATTCCAGTACAGATTTGGCAGGCATTGTAGCTGGCCCTTTGCCCATATCCAGTCTTATTACTTTTGTTCCCAGCAAGTCTGACGAGGCTAGGTTAGCTATAGTTCCTTCGGGTATCTTAACACTGTTGTGTATAGACAATATGACTTTAACGCCTTTCTCTCCAGCTAGCTCCATATCAGCCACCTGACCTATATTGATACCTTTGACTTGAACTATAGATGATTTTTGCAATCCATCTACTGAAGGGTAATAACAGTAAAACTCACTTTCACTGGAGAAAACATCTGATCCTTTTAAAAAAGAAAAACCAGCAAAGAAAATCACCCCCGCTATTGCTACCAGGAGACCGATTCTTACTTCTTTAGAAATAGTCATAAGTGTGCTATAATAGGTGCAAAATAACGAAAACAGAATGACAGACCAGCAATATTGACAATATTATAACAGTATCACTTAGCAGCCTTACCCGTAAGCTCAAAAACTATAGGCAGAACCACGGGTGCTACAATTGGTTTTTTATCCTTCATACCGGGTTTCCAGCGAGGCATAAGTTGCACCACACGTACTGCCTCACTGTCTAGTGCTGGATGTATGCTTTTCACTATTTTAGGACTCACCACCCTGCCTTGTTCATTGATCATAAACCCTACCACTACTCTGCCCTCTATACCTTGTTTGTGTGCCTGCTCAGGGTACATGAGCTGCTGTGTAAGAAATGCCTCGATAGCTGGCAACCCACCCGGATACTCGGGCTGAGTGGGCTTAGTTGCAGTTTGGGCAGATACCGAAATACTACCTGCAGTGATTATAAATATCAGTAGTGTCTTCAAAGTTTTCATAATGCAATTTAGTCCATTTCATGCACACCCGCCATCATAACGTTCATAAATCAACTAAACGCAAGAATAAGCAATCACAAAATTATATTTTTAGTCTTGCCTAATTTTATATCTTTGCTGTGCAATACTTTAATAATGAAGCGTATCACTGTTTTTTTGCTGTTGGGGCTGGCTGGCTATACCATAGTTAGCTCCTGCAAAAAAGTACAACCATCTGCCCCTGCCAATGAAGCCATACTAGATGGCCCAGTGGAGGGGTTAACGCCTGCACAGAATATTATATTTCTTCGAGGTGATGTAGCATTTAATGACGAAATATTTACCAGTGAAACTGGCCTGGGACCAATATTTGTTGCCACATCGTGTGGTAGTTGCCATGCAGGCGATGGCAAGGGGCATCCCTTCTCTACACTAACCCGCTTTGGGCAAACAGACAGCACTGGCAATAAATACTTGACGAAGGGAGCACCCCAACTACAACACAGAGCGCTACCCGGCTTCGAACCAGAAAAACTACCTGAAGGCGCTACCTTTACCCGACTAATGCCTCCTGCTAACACCGGAGTGGGCTACCTAGAGGCAGTAACCGACCAAGACCTGCTGGCAATGTCCGACCCGACCGATGCTGATGGTGATGGCATAAGCGGCACTGTAAACTGGATACCTATCAAAAACTACATCAACCTTCAAGATGGCGCAGTAACTAAAAATGGCAAGTGCATAGGCAGATTTGGCAAAAAAGCGGGTGCTTATAACCTCATGCAACAAACTGCCAGTGCCTATAACCAAGACATGGGCATATCGTCGCTGTATGAACCTATAGACACCTACACTGGCCTGGAAATAGACCCTGAAGTAAGTACCCAAACCCTAAACGATGTAGTGTTTTATCTACAAACACTAAAAGCGCCCATACAGCGCAACCCTACTCACCCAGATGTAGTAGCTGGCAAACAACTCTTTGTACAAGCAGACTGTGCCAAATGCCACAAACCAGAATTAAAAACCGGATATTCACCCATTGCCCCACTAAGCTACCAGTCCTTTTACCCCTATACAGATATGCTGATGCATGACATGGGACCTGGCCTAGACGATGGCTATACTGAAGGCATGGCAACAACAGCCGAGTGGCGCACACCTGCCCTGTGGGGACTGGGGCTATCTAAAAACTCGCAAGGGGGTAGCTACTTTTTGTTGCATGACGGCAGAGCACACAGCATACAAGATGCCATAATGCTCCATGGAGGTGAGGCTACCAATAGCCGTAATAAATACAATGCACTGCCTGAGAGTGACAAGAAAAAAATGCTTACTTTTCTGGAAAGCCTCTAAAGATTATGAATCGGAAAGAATTTATTAGAAACGGATGTATAGCCTGCATGGGTATAGCTATTGGCGCATCGGTGCTACAAAGCTGTGTAAGCACCAAGTATACCAAGGGCACCCGCAATGAAAATGGCATACTCATAGACCCTAAAGAGTTTGTGACAGATAAAAACACCCAACGCCCCTACATCATAGTGCGACATGATGACCTGCAATACCCCGTATGTGTGTATAACCTAGGCAATGGCCAATATAGCGCATTGCTGATGCGGTGTACGCATCAAGGTGTAGAACTGCAAGCATCGGGCGACCAACTGACCTGTGCGGCACATGGCAGCGAATTTGACAAATGGGGTAAGGTAACCCAATCGCCAGCAAAGGAGCCACTGCGCACTTTTCCGGTAACGATGACCAACAGACAATTATTGATAGACCTGAGAAAACAAACCTGATGCGAAGAATACTATGCTTACTACTGTGCCTTACTGGCACTGCTTATGCCCAGATTGATAGCACTCTGCTGCGACGCAAACCTGCTACCAAAAACGATATGCAACTGAACATGGATGCTGTGTACAACAGACCTTTTCTGAGCATGGGCAAACTACCTGTGGCCCTAGGAGGCTATGCCGAGGCCAACTGGCAACACCTGGGCACAGAAGGCATAACAGACGGGCACCAGTTCCAGATGCAGCGAATGACTTTGTTTGTATCGTCAAGTATAGGAAAAAGACTGAAGTTTTTGTCGGAACTGGAATTTGAAGATGGAACAAAAGAGATAAACATAGAGTTTGCGGCGGTAGACATGGAATTTCACCCCATGCTGAACCTCAGAGGAGGTATCATCATGAATCCCATAGGCGCCTTCAATCAAAACCACGATGGCCCTAAGTGGGAGTTTGTAGATCGTCCTACATCGGCAGTAGCTATGCTGCCTGCTACATGGAGCAATGTAGGCTTTGGGGTATATGGTAAGCAGTATAAAAAGGACTGGGTGCTGGCATATGAGGTATATGCTACCAACGGATTTGACAACCGGATAATAGACAATACTAACGGACGTACCTTCTTGCCAGCTACTAAACTGAACAGAGATAGATTTGAAGAGAGCTATAATGGCGTTCCCATGATAACAGCCAAGGGTGCTGTGCGTCATCGCAATATAGCAGAGCTAGGTGTATCATACATGGGTGGGGTATACAACAAATTTGAGCAAGATGGCTTTGTGCTTGACAAGCGACGCAGCATAAATGTTGTAGCAGTAGATGCCAACACTACGATACCAAGAAGTAACACTTTTATAACAGGAGAATGGGCATGGGTGAGCACCGATGTGCCACCTACCTACAGCGAGCAGTATGGCCGTCGCCAGCATGGAGGTTTTGCAGACATAGTGCAGCCTGTGTATCGCAAACCTTTACTGGGCTTTGATGAGTCTGTAATAAACATAGCCTGCCGCCTAGAGTATGTAGACTGGAATGTAGGCACATTTGCACAAACAGGTAGCAATATTGCCGATCACTTTGTAAGTGTAGTACCAGCCATAAGCTGGCGACCTAGCGGACAAACAGTAATAAGAGTCAACTATCGCTACAACCTACAAACCGACCTACTTGGCAATCCTGCCCAGCGCACAGCAGGGTTTCAGGCAGGGTTCTCTAGCTATTTTTAGTGGAATAAGTATAGTGAAGCCCACTAGCTAAATTTAGATCAAATATCCTTATTAAAACTGAGCTGGCTTACGTAACTGCTGCGCCAGTGCTGCTACCTCGGCTATGCGCCGTGTTCGGGTTTCTGCTTTTTTAGCAAGGACTATCCATTGCAATATGTTTCGCTTATCGGTACGGCTAAGGTTGTGAAAAAACGTTGCTGCTAGCGGATAAGATGCAAGAGCAACTTCAAGGTCGGGCGGGGTTATTAATGCCTCAACATCATCTAGTATGGTCCATGTGCCATTAGCCTTGGCTACTTCTATTACAGCCCTTCCTGCATCAGCCATCAAGCCTGCATCTATGAGATGTTGTACTTTTTCTTTGTTTACCTTCGACCACACACTATCTGGTTTTCGGCGACAGAAAAACTGTAGGTAGGAATATTCATCTACTGATTTTACTTTACTGTCTATCCAGCCATAACACAATGCCTCATCCACGGCATGGGTGTAAGAAATGGTTGGTTTGTTGGCGTTTTTCTTGTAATACAGCAGCCAGATAGATTGATAAGTATTGTGATGCTGATGTAACCACCCACGCCACTCCGCTCTACCAGTTGGGTAAAATATTTCGATACCTGCTGCCATACTTATAGCTCACAAATATAACATACTTGCAAGCTATTGATAGGAGCAAAATAAAATGTCAGCAGCTATTCATTATGTGTTGTACTATTTCCACAATATCTCCAGCGTTCCTGATGCTTTTAGATAATTGAGAAAAGAGAGCCAGTATTGCATTTTACTACTTTCGTATTCAGCATTTAGTTTTTGTAAATCTGCCTCTTCTATATTCAGAGTTGAAGCAGATTCTTGCCCCTCAGCTACACGCAACTGTAGAATAGCAATAGTCTCGACACTAAGTGCAAGATTATCTTGCTGCGTTTTTAGCGCAGTCATTGCCAACTCTACTTTTATTTTTGCGGTAAGGGCATCTTTGTAGTACTGTGCAGCTTTATCCTCTTTTTGCTGTCCATACTGTGTAGCTTGTACTTTGTATTGTTGTATTTTTCTGTGTTTATCCTCCCCAAAGAGTAACGGATACTTTACATTAAGACCCACATAACTAAGCCCAAACCACGAATTAGCAGCTATAGGGTCGAAGTTGTTAGTGAACTGATTGGCACCTAGATACCCTTTCATACTTACGGTGGGCATATACTTAGCCTTCTCTGTGGCAGTTTGCACCCTAGCCATTTCGCCTTTCAGCTCCAGCTCTCGCAACTCGGGGATATTAGCTACAACTGGCTGAACAGTATTAATCACAATTTTACCACTCCTCATAAAGCTTGTATCCACTATAACATCAGCATGTTCGATATCGTTTTGTCCTATTAAAAAAAGCAGATACACCTTATCTTCTATCAGTTGTGCTACTGCATTTCTGAAGATTTCTACTGCATTGTTATGATTGATTTTTCCTTTATTGAGTGCTGACTTCAGCAACCGTTTCTGTTCAAACTCATTTTGCAATAATTGATAACTGAGCCATGTACGGTTAGTATCTGCAATGGCCGATTGAATCTTAGATTGCTGCAAGTAGATGTCAAAATAAACCTGAGCAACCGTATACGCTAGTTCATATTCTGTTTGTGCTTGTGTAGCGGCAGCTATTCGCTCTTGTAATTTCGATTCGTTGATTTGTCTGTTGATAGACAAGTCTAATATTGGCTGACTAACGGTAACACCTGCTGCCTGCGACCATGTTGTCCCGAACTGAACACTCTTGGTGGCATCGGCTGGATAAGCTGGATTAAAAACCCCTATTGGCAAAATAGACGTTTGCAAAATAGGATTATAGAGGTAAGTATATTCTGCATTTACTTGCGGCCAATATTTCCGATACAAAGCAGCAGTTTGTAGCTGGCGAATTGTTTGATTAGATTTGCCTGCTTGTATATTTTTCCTGTTTGAGAAAGCATTGTTTATAGCCTGCGACAGCGTTACTACACCTTGCCCACTTGCTGCACCAGAAGCAGCCAATAGCAGCATAATAGCAATAGCCCAACAGAAATGAAGCCTGACGGTAAACATAAAAGAAGGTACTTTATTCATAAAATAATCATTTAGAAAAATCACCTAAAAACCGCTGCTGGCTCTACACTCCTTATTCTACTCAGAGCAAATGATGCCCCACTCAGCGATATAAGTCCTATAGTAGTAAACATGCCAAGCAACATCAAAGGGGAAAACGAGAATATCAAACCTGAATTGGCTACTCCTTGTCGAAAACCCTCTAACAATGCAAGCCCTATAAGAAAACCTACTACCGAAAACAGTAAGGCCTGTGTAAGTATGAGACGAGTGATGTATGCATTACCTGCACCTATTGCTTTTAGTGTACCATAGTCTTTGAGCCTATCTAATGCAGATGAATACATCGTTAGCCCAATGATAAAGAAACCTGCTATGAGTGCAAATATTATAAGTGTACCTGTGCTCAGTGCTATCCCGCTACTCGATAGTATTTTCTTTACAGACGACGCTGCAAGTTGTGGTGCTGGCCAAGCTTTTACACCATTGACTGTAGCGTTAATGTTAGCCACTACTTCATCTATGTTTGCGCCCGGCTGTAGATTGACTAATACTGCACTGATAGTACTTACTGGCTGATTAGAATAATATCTTGCCCGCTCTATAGTAGTGACACAAAAGCTACTACCAAAACCACGAAAGCCCTTCGTCTGCACTGCGAAAAAAGCTCGTTTACCATTGATCTCAAAGTCTGTACCAACGTCTATTTTCCCACCCAGATTTTTCTTTTCATAGTACTCTCCACTTACTGCTCCATCTGTTTGTAGATCTGCTGTTTTACCTTCATTTATTTTGCTGGGCAGCAATACTGAATTCAACTGATTTGCATCCACACCTATTAGTGTAATAGCCCCGCTTGTGCCGTTTTCATAGTTGCACGATGCCCCAGATATAAGTATTGGGAATGCTTCCTTTATACCACTTATACCCTGCACTGCTCTGAGATTTCTTACATCAATTCTTCCCAGTTGATTTACATCATTTGTTTTGCTATCAACTACCCATATATCGGCTTTCACATCTGTTGCTAATGCCCCCATAAGACCAGAGAGAAAGAAAAAAACACCCAATTGCTGTCCTATCAGAAAAGTGCTTATCAATATCCCTACTATCACCCCTATACTCTTTGCTTTGTCGAACCTGATAAACTTCCATGCTACTTTTAACATCGTATCATTTTTTAAGATTGCCAGATATATCTACTACACATTCTACTCTTGCATTTAGCAATAACCCATCAGGTTGATGCAACATTACTTTAATAGTTCTAACCCTACGATCTTCTTTTTCGCCCGACTGATCAGTGAATAAAGATTTCTTTTTAAGAAATGATAAGGCTTGATATACAGTACCCAAAGACAGTGTGTCTTGCGAACCCACATATCGTATCCAAGCAGTTTGCCCAATGGCTACTTTATCGGCATACATTTCATCTATTTCGCACACTGCTATAGTTTTACCCAGCGGGCTTATTTGCACAATCGCATCGCGCGTATCTACAGAGCTACCTACAAGTGTATTAATCTCTAGTATCTTACCTGATACCGGCGATTTTAGTATTTTCTGGTTTCGCTCCACCTCGGCCAGCCGTAAGCGTGTTTTTGTTTCGTACAGTCTGCTGTTCGACACAGCTACAGTAGCTTTTGCGCGATGGAGATTTGACTGAAGCGACTTGAGATTTGCCGTAGCATCATCTACTGCCTGTTGTGTTTCTGCGCCCTTTGTCAGCAATCGTTCTTGGCGCTGTACTGCCAAAAGTGCGTTACTATATTTAGCTTCATATTCAGTTACGGTAGCTTCATCAACCTTTATTTGTTGGGTTTGAGTGTTTATTTCTGATGCTAATTGTTGCAGTTTCACATCTTCAAGCCTATAATCCAGTTCCAGTATGGGTGTGCCCACTGTCACGGTATCATTTTCCGTTTTTAGTATTACCTGCACTATGCCGCTCACCGGAGACGACAATTGTGTGATCTCCATTTCTGGTTCTATTTTGCCAATACCCACTACCTGAGTTGCGGCAATCTGAATCTTCTCATTATCGGTAGCAGCACTGTTTTTACTGTCACTACTGGTACAAGAACTAGTTATTGACAACAGCACTAACATGTTGATAATTGGTTTCATAATTCAATTTTTATTTTTGAGCATTCTCTTCTTCCATGGGCTTATCAGATATGCCACCATCTATTACATATATGATACGATCTGCAAAAGGCGTAAGCCGTGTATCGTGTGTCACTACTGCTACAGCCTTACCTTGAGTAGCCAGTAGTTTCAATTCTTTCATTACTATAGCTACACTTTTTATATCTAGCGATGCTGTAGGTTCATCACAGAGCATCATTTCGGGGTCTGTCACTAATGCTCTGGCTATAGCCACCCTTTGTTGCTGACCACCACTCAGATCGTTGCTAAGGTTTTTCATGCGGTCGCCCATGCCCACTTTTTCTAGTGCAGCAGTAGCTTTTGTTTTCGCTTGCTTTTCGCCTACACCCTGCAATACCAGTGGCATCATCACATTTTCAAGAGCAGTAAGTGGAGCTATGAGGTTGAATTTCTGAAATACAAAACCAATTTTCTTAAGCCGTATTTCAGCCAAACTTTTTTCGCTGAGCTCATTTACCTTGATACCATCTATCCACACCTCTCCGAAACTAGGATATATAACACAACCCAAAAGCGACAACAAAGTCGTTTTGCCCGAGCCGGAGGGACCAATAATTAGTGTTAGTTCGCCAGAGCGCAGATCTACAGAGCTTGCCTTTAATGCAGTTATTACTGTGTCGCCGGCTTTGTATTCTTTTCCTGCACCTATTACTTTAGCTACAATTTTATTTTGGGTCAGCATCTACATTCGTGCTTTATTCACGTAAGATACAGTATCTGTAAGCGAGAACTGTTGATCTTTATCATTTAGCGATAAATGAAAGAGGTTTTTCGCATCACAACCACCACCGAAAATCGATAGCAGTTGTCTGCATAAAGTGGTTCGTTACCAGCCCTTTTACAAACGTTAATACTCCGAATAGTCTATTGCAACGTTGTTTGCATTTTTTTGTTCATTTCTTATCGCTGACTTTCTTATACCTATCACCGGCACAAGCATCTTGTTTATTTAGCCTTGCAATAGGAAGAAAAATACTAACCGCATTAATTAGCCCACCAGATTACTCTATCTATTCATGTTTTTCGCACGAACTTTTATTTTATTAATCTCCACAGATAACTGCTGTTCGTTTTTAAATCGCACTCTGGTTATATAACTTGTCTTAACCGGACTAAAACCACAAAATTTCAAGATGGCATTTCTTATCAGATTGGTACCTGCTGACCTGTAAAATAAGAAATACCACAAAAACGGAGCATCCATAGTAGTAATAACATGTGCACTTCTACCACTCAATAATTTATCCCACATAGGTCCTTTTTCGTGATACTTATAGGCAAACCCGGAATAAAAACTGCGGTCGAATAGTCCTTTTAACAAAGCTGGCAAGCCGCCCCACCATGTAGGGTAAACAACCACAAAATGATCTGCCCACAATAGCTTTTGCTGAAAATCTTTTAGATCAGGCTCCATTTCCTGAACCATAAGATATCCTTCATGCAAAATTGGGTCAAATTTCAACTCAGCAATATGAACTAATATTACTTCATTACCTCCCTCTGTAGCCCCGTCACTATATGCCTTACATATTGCAGCACTAAGGCTCTCCTGCTTATTGTTACCGTTAAGGATTAGAATTTTCAAAGCAAACTTTTCCCAAAAATCGTACACAAAGCGTTTTTGGATTATAGCAAAAAACACCTTGCAAAATGATTTATGTCATTTCTTAATAGACAAGAAGAATAGCGAAAACAAAAGAATAAAAAAAGCTGAAACAACAATCCCCTGAATCATATGAAACAGGGGATTGTTGTTTGAGGTCGAAAGCGGATTCGAACCGCTGTAGCAGCTTTTGCAGAGCTGAGCCTAGCCACTCGGCCATCCGACCTTGAAGTTGCAAATTTAGTAAAAAATCGTTACCTCACAACAGTATTCAAAGATGGTTTCAAAAATTAGTTTCCATCATATGCCCAACGAATGTAGGTAGATCCCCAAGTAAAACCACCACCAAAAGCTGCCAATACTATATTGTCACCTTTGCGCAGCTTGCTCTCCCATTCCCACAGGCATAGCGGTAGTGTGCCATTTGTAGTATTCCCAAAACGCTCGATGTTCACCATTACCTTCTCAGGAGCTAGGTTCATACGGTCGGCAGTAGCAGTAATAATTCTTTTATTAGCCTGATGTGGTACTAACCAATTCACAGTTTCTGCTGTCAAGTTATTGCGCTCCATTATCTCCGCAGCTACATCAGCCATATTTTTTACAGCAAACTTAAACACCGCTTGTCCTTCCTGATACACATAATGTTCTTTGTTCATCACGGTCTCTATAGTAGCTGGCTTTACTGAACCACCTGCTTTCTGATGCAGAAATACTCTACCACTACCGTCGGTGCGCAGTATGGAGTCTACTAAACCATAACCTTCATTATTAGGCTCTAGCAACACCGCACCTGCGCCATCACCAAATATAATAGAGGTTTTACGGTCTTCGTAGTTCATAATAGAGCTCATTTTATCTACCCCTATTACCAGCACTTTTTTATGTCTACCTGTTTCTATAAACTGCGCTCCTACTGTAAGTGCAAATATAAACCCACTACATGCAGCATTAAGATCATACCCCCAAGCATTGGTCATACCCACTTTGTCACATATTACATTTGCCGTTGCCGGGAACTGCATATCAGGAGTAGTGGTAGCACAAATTACCATTTCTATCTCTTTAGGGTCAATACCCTTTTTCTGTAGCAGATTATTTACTGCCGCTACAGCCATATCACTACTGCCTTTACCCTCGCCTTTTAGTATTCTGCGCTCACGTATACCTGTTCTCGACTGTATCCATTCATCAGTAGTTTCCATCATTGTTTCCAACTCTGCATTGGTAAGAATGTAGTCAGGTACGTATCCGCCTACAGCGGTAATAGCAGCATTAGTTTTCTGCATTGAAAATTTAATTTCCCACAAAATTAATCGAATTTTCAGTAGGTAGTTGTGCTTAATACAGAAACTATTGTGAAGATATTCTATGAGTAAGCGTTGATAATATCTATTCGAACTCATTGAATTACCACAGTCACACTACCTACGCAGTATAATCCTGAAAGTGGTACCCTTACCTACCTCACTATTCTTCACAAAAATTGACCCATGGTGATATTTTGCTATAATTCTTCTTGCTAAGGATAATCCCAACCCCCAACCTCTTTTTTTGGTGGTAAATCCCGGTCTGAATACATCCTTCACCTGATGAGCTGGTATGCCTTTGCCAGTATCTTGCACGTCTATTAACACTTGCTGAGGTTGATTAATCACATTAATGTGTATGCTGCCATGCCCACCCATTGCATCTAGCGCATTCCTAATCAGGTTTTCCATCACCCAGTCAAAAAGTGGCCCACTTATGTTCACAGGTACTTCTTCTGTAGTCGTATGTAGTGAAATTTGCACTTTCATAGGACTTCGCTTTTGCATGTAATCAACTATGTTATTTAGCCTGTCTATCAAATTCTCTTCTTCTAGTTTAGGTGTACTCCCCACCTTCCCAAACCTATCTGCTACCAGCTTTAGCCTGTCCAGATCTTTTTGCATCTCTGTTACTGCCTCTAAGTTAGCTTCGTCATCACGTAGCAGCTCCAGCCATGCCTCAATCGAGCTAAGAGGCGTACCCAACTGATGGGCAGTTTCTTTGGACAATCCCACCCAAACCTGATTTTGCAAGCTGCGATGTGCTGCATTTAAAGCCAGCAGCACTACAGTTAGAAAAAGCACAATAATTGCCAGCTGCACATACGGAAAGTATCTGAGTTGTGTAAGTAGGTAGGACTCCCCATAATATACATAGTCTTTACCTGTACCATAGTCCACTTCGATAGGTTCATGCAACGACTTGTACTTTTTCAATTGCTGCACCGCAAAGTTGGGCACTCCTAGCGCACTACTACTATCTATGTTTATTTTGTCTTTGATATTATCCTTTTCATCTGCTATAATAAGCGGAATATTTTTGTTTTGAGCCAATGTGTTTATGGCCACAGCGGTTTCAAGGTCCTTTGTATTGTTTGGGTCTGACAATATTTTCAGTGCATCTGCAATATCTTCTACCTTTTTTTTCTCTTCTATAGCCAGTTCACCAGCAAGCCTACTGGTATAAAACAGTGAAGCACTAACTATAATTAGGGCAATGATTGCCAGGTAAGTTTTCCAATTGAGATACTGACGCATAATATATTGCCCATTGATAACGAATGGAACGTAAAAATATTATGATTTTGAAGGAATTACTATTATTTTTGCGAAGGAAACTTTTAACAATTCATGGATACGCAACATAATAATTACGGTACAGAAATAGACAACCCCAATGACATTGAGCTCAACAAGCCCAACAAGTCGCGTTTTTTATTCCTGTTGTCTTTCTTCGGCATATTTATATTTGCATGGTCTGGTTGCTACAACCTTTGGGAACATAAATATCAGAAAAACAACGACATTAAGGTACCTGACAATACTTTATACGACCCAAAGTATAAATAACCCCTGACGGAGACCCTTAGCTTATCATGATATTATGCCAACAGGATACAGCCGTTGTGATTCTCAGCTACAACGGCGCTAAGTGGCATGAACTTTTTTTGCCCCTGATAGTTGCTGAAGCACACACCGGTTACGATGTGGTGCTGGTAGATAATGCATCTACCGATGAGTTGTTGCCATACATAACCACCAACTTCCCTTCGGTAAAAACACTCCATATAGCCGAAAACCATGGCTTTGCCAATGGCTACTATGAAGCACTCAAGCAAATTAAAGCCAAATACTTTGTGCTACTCAGTGCCGATTTTGAGGTTACTCAAGGTTGGTTCCCTCCCCTACATTCAGCAATGGAGCGAAATCCAATGTTAGCTGCCTGCCAACCCAAAATACGCTATTGGCGAGAGCGAGAGATGTTTGAGTATGCAGGAGCAGGTGGCGGATATATAGACAAGTACGGGTACTTATTTTGCCGTGGTCGCATTTTCTTCGATATAGAAAAAGACAACGGTCAGTATAATGACGATGTAGAAGTATTCTGGGCATCGGGCGGTTGTTTCATGGTTCGCTCAGAACTTTATCACAAAGCTGGCGGACTAGATAGCGACCTTTATGCGCACATGGAAGAAGTAGACCTATGCTGGCGACTGAAAAATGCGGGCTATAAAATAGGTTATGTTGGCTCGTCACTCGTATACCACGTAGGTGGAAGTGTAATCAGCTACGGAAGCTCCCAAAAACTGTATTACAACTTTCGCAACAATCTGATACTGCTCATAAAAAACGAAAAGGGCAGCAAACTAATTTGGCTTTTCCCGCTTAGGTTAGTCCTTGATGGCATTGCTGGGCTTAGGCTGTTGCTAACCGGCAATCTAAAGCAGACGATAGTTATAATAAAGGCTCACCTACACTGCTACAAGGAAATGGGTAAATGGCTTGCCCGCCGAAAAGAATACAAAAAAATGATCACCACCCGCAACGAAGAAGGAATTTACCCTCGCAGTATAGTGTGGGACTACTTTTTACTTCGTCGCAAACTATTCAGCAAACTGGGTTGGACCTCCAAAAAACTATAACCTTCCTTACTCTATAGATATACCATCCTTTCATTCGTTACATTTGCAGCATTTATTATGCGCTTCCTCCGCAAGGTTTTACTTATTATTATTTCGTTCGCTACAGGTGGCATGTTTTTATATTCTGCCTACACAAAAGTTCGACCTATACAGCCGTTTGAATACACCATTGTAGAGCACCTACATTTACCATGGTTTATCGCTTCAATCTTTGCTCGATTGATGATAGGCCTTGAAACTGCACTGGGCGCACTTGTAGTGCTTCATCTTTTTGGTAAAAATAAACTTATACTCAAGCTCGCCCTTGCACTGCTAGTGCTGTTTAGTATATATCTTATATGGTTGTGGGCTACTGCTGGAAATGAAGTCAACTGTGGCTGCTTTGGCGATTATATTTGGATGACCCCGTCCGCGTCACTAATAAAAAATGCTGTGTTGTTGGCATTTGTTGCAATCCTCATTAAGTGGCATGCACAGCTTACCTTTAAATGGACAAATCACCTCTCTTTGCTCCTCCTCTTTGTGGGCACGGTGTTACCGCTAATACTATTTCCCATCAGTTCTGGCAAGCCGTCTTGGGTCAAAAAAGATAAGTTCCGATTAGAACTTACACCTTTATACAACCCAATAAAGGACGATACTGCAGCTCTCAGAGTCCCATATCCAGACAAGCCAGCTTTTGACCTCAGTAAAGGAAAGTACATAGTTGCTTTCTTAAGCCCGTCTTGCGAGCATTGCCGTATAGCTGCCCGCAAAATGAGTATCATGAAAAAAAACAACCCATCACTACCCTTTTTTATGATCATAGGGGGTATAGCCAGCGACCTTACCGACTTTTGGAAATACACCAATTCGGGGAATATTCTCTACATGCGCTTACACAGAGACCCTTTCCTAGATTATACGGGCGGTATGTTTCCACAAATTTTATGGATAAATAATGGATGGGTAGTAGCAAAATCGAACTACAACACTCTAAATCAACCAGAAATCGAAAAATGGATACAAGCATCCAACCTCGACACAAATTCCACTCACTAATCGGCACGATTTTTGGCTATATTCAAATAAATGCACGTATTTTTGGAAGGCGTTTTATAATATTATATCTATGAAATTAACGAAAATTACATTGTTTGCCTTGATAGTAATGACCATTTTCAGCTCATGTGGTAAGAACGATTATATATGTGCTTGCAAAATAGGCTATGGTGGCGTCACTCCATTGTACGAAAACAAAGATCTGGGTAGGGTATCAAACAACAAAGCACAAAAACTCTGTAATGACCATCAGCTATCTAGAACAGAAGAAATGAAAGGCACTGGACAAACTATACAGTGTAAGGTAGAATACTAATCGTTTTCAACTCTAATATTAATTAAAAACGGGCTGCTTCTTTCATTAAAGCAACCCGTTTTTTATATCAGTTCTTATCCTATACTACTTCATGGGTTCACCTGCAGCTAGGTTAAATTCCCTTGTTACACTAGTGCTTGGTCCTTCTACCTGTTTACCGTCCTTATCTGTCAAAACCAGCTCCAATTTACTTTTACCGGTAGATAGGTTATTTATAAACTTTGGCTCCCACTTGTCAAAAGTAAACGATACTGATGGCACTGGCACTCCGCCTGCAGGTTGCAGGGAAGCTTTTACCTTATATCCATCTGCTGCCAAGTCACAATTCCACACATAATAATCAAGCAATAGATTAGCAGTATCTGTACCTATGTAGTCGCCCTTGGGTCTGCTGTAAAACAACATTGGAGTTTTAGGTTCATCTAGCTTCACCAGTTTACCTTTTTCATCTATCTTGAAGTGATAAACCAATGCAGCACCCTTGCTTTTTATCGACTCATGATAAGACCTTGACAAAAATGCCATCAAGTAATGTTCAGTACCGTTAGGCAAGGTAATGGTATTGGCCGGTTCGTATAGCGCTTTGTAGGGTGCATTATCCATTATAAAATGAATGTGCTGCCCCTGAGCTGAATTGTTACAGAGTTTATTAGCATTATCAGAAGTTTGCATTTTCAGCTCATAATTTTTCACATCAAAACTGAAACTCACTTTTGCCGAATCATTACCCACTTTTTCCGCTTTTACGTTGGCGATAGACAATGTAGCCCCCGGAAACTCTGGCGACGTAGTAACTGCCGACAAACTAGGCGATTGACGCACAGCGGCCGGAGACACAGCTTCAGTGGCTTGTTCAGTTTTGGGTTGTTCGCCGCCACAAGATGACAACACTGTTGCGCAGCATACAGCGTACAGTATTCCAGATGTATATTTCATAACCAAATCAATTTCTGCAAAAATAGCCTTTATCTATGAGATGGGGACTGTACCCAGAATATTAGGAGCCATATACGACCTGCAAGACATACAATTCATTCAACCATACCAATAATCCACCTAAATTTGTAACTGTTCGTCTATTCGACGAATTACAGTTGACTTATGGCAGAGAAGAAAACAAAAAGTGCGGCAGGTACAGTGAGTAAGGCAAAAACTACCAAATCAAAAAAAAACGAAGTAGTAACACAAGATGCTGCTGTTACTGAAATATATGATGTAGGCGACGACGCTATTTTTATTAAGGGTGCACGTATGCACAACCTCAAGAATGTAGATGTAGCCATTCCTCGCAACAAATTGGTAGTAGTTACCGGCGTAAGTGGTAGCGGCAAGTCTTCGCTCACCATGGATACCCTTTTTGCCGAAGGTCAACGTAGATATGCCGAAAGTCTTAGTGCATACGCACGTCAGTTTCTCATGCGTATGGATAAGCCCGATGTAGATTACATTAGGGGTATATGCCCTGCCATAGCCATAGAGCAAAAAGTAACTACACGCACTCCACGCAGCACCGTAGGCAGCATGACGGAGATATACGATTATCTCAGGCTGCTTTTTGCACGCATTGGCAAAACATATTCACCCATTAGTGGCAGAGAAGTAAAAAAAGATACCGTCACCGATGTTGTGGAGTTTGTACAAACCCTACCCAAGGGCACTAAAGTACAGTTCATTGTTCCGCTCGTGCCTCGCTATCAGCGCACCGTACAAGAGGAGTTGAACATTTTGATGCAGAAAGGTTTCAGCAGAATATACGTTCCAGATGCCGATGAAAAACCCATCCGCATAGAAGATGTGCTGGATGGCACAGTTGATATTGGCACCTGCAATGCTAATCTGCTTATAGATCGAATCGCAGTCAAAGAATCATTTGACGAAGATGACCTACATCGGTTGGCAGACAGCATACAAACCGCATTTTATGAAAGTGAGGGCGAATGTTTGGTAGAAACGAATGGCAGTAAGATACACACTTTCAACAATAGGTTTGAGGCAGACAATATGTTGTTCGACGAGCCTACCCCAAATATGTTCTCGTTCAACAATCCTTATGGCGCCTGCCCCAAATGTGAAGGTTTTGGTCAGGTGTTGGGTATTGACGAAGGACTAGTGATACCCAACAAGCACCTGAGCCTGTATGAAGGCGCAGTAGCATGCTGGCGAGGAGAAAAAATGATAGAATGGCAGCACGATTTCATTCGCTCTACTGCCAAATATAACTTCCCTATTCACAAACCCATTGCAGACCTAACAGAAGCAGAATACACCCTACTTTGGGAAGGCAACAATAATGTAAGCGGCATCAATGACTTCTTTAGCATGGTAGAGCAAAATCTCTATAAAGTGCAATACAGGGTCATGCAAGCTCGCTACAGGGGCCGTACTTCGTGCATGGTATGCAAAGGTACTCGTCTGCGTAAGGAAGCCCTATATGTAAAAGTAAATGGCGCCACCATTGCAGACCTCATGTTTATGCCTACCGATAAGCTGTACGAATGGATTAAAAACATCACGCTTTCCCCTCACGATGCTACTGTAGCCAAACGCATACTTACAGAGGTAAACCAACGTATGAAAACCCTACTCGATGTAGGCTTGGGCTACCTCACACTTAGTCGTCTAGCCAATACTTTGTCTGGTGGCGAAAGTCAGCGTATTCAGCTTACCAAGTTCCTGGGCAGCAATCTAACCGACTCATTATACATACTAGACGAACCCAGCATAGGGCTACATAGCCGCGATACCGAGCGACTGATAGGTGTACTAAAAACACTCCGCGACCTCGGCAATACTGTAGTAGTGGTGGAGCACGACGATATGATGATGCGTCAGGCTGACTACATTATTGACATGGGCCCACTGGCTAGCCACCTCGGTGGCGAGGTAGTAGCTGTAGGTCCGTATGACGAGCTCATAAAGAACGAAAAAAGTCTAACCGGCAAGTACCTGAGTGGCGTTATGAGTATCCCTTTACCAGCCATCAGGCGCAAGCCTACTGGCTGGATACGCATAGAAGGCTGCCGACAGAATAACCTCAAAAACATAGACGTTAGCATACCTCTTAATGTGTTGTGTGTAGTGACTGGTGTAAGTGGTAGTGGTAAGACCACGCTCATAAAACAAACCCTTTATCCCGCCCTACAAAAACACTATGGCGAAAGCGCAGACAGACCTGGTATATTTAAAAGCCTAACTGGCGACCTAGATAATATAACCCTTGTAGAGCAGGTAGACCAAAACCCCATCGGCAAGTCATCGCGTAGCAATCCTGTTACTTACGTAAAGGCTTACGACGAGATACGTAAACTCTATGCCAAACAACAACTATCAAAAATCAGAGGATTTGAAGAAAAACACTTTTCTTTCAATACAGATGGTGGCAGGTGCGATACCTGCAAAGGCGAAGGGGAAGTAGTGGTAGAAATGCAGTTTTTGGCTGATGTTCACCTATTATGCGAGTCTTGCAAAGGCAAACGCTTTAAAGACGAAGTGCTGGAAGTAACCTACCGCACCAAAAGCGTGTATGATGTGCTAGAAATGAGTGTAGATGAGGCCATTGCTTTCTTTGAGGAAGAAAAGAAACTAGCCAATGCGCTCAAGCCCCTAAGCGATGTAGGGCTGGGATATGTGAAGCTAGGACAGAGTAGCGACACCTTGAGTGGTGGCGAGGCACAGCGGGTCAAGCTGGCATCTTTTCTGGGCAGAGGTCGTATGAAAGACAAAGTACTTTTCATATTTGATGAGCCTACTACAGGGCTACACATACACGACATACGCAAGTTGTTACAGTCTTTCGATGCACTCATCGACCAGGGTCATTCTATTCTTGTTGTAGAGCACAACACTGATGTCATAAAGTGCGCCGACCATGTCATAGATTTGGGACCCGAAGGTGGTAGCGCTGGCGGCAATCTGCTATACGAAGGCCCTCCCGACGGGCTAAAACTGGTTAAGGAAAGTTATACAGGCAGGTATTTGTGAAGAAGGCTCACTTCACCCACACATACTTAGTCTGTGTGTACCTTTTTATGAACAAGTATTTACCAGTGGTTCCTGTTAGTGTATTACTGCTAAATGCGCTTAGCGATAGACGTACATGTTTTTTAGAGAAAGACTGTATCACCTCCTTGGGTATGGCTATGTTGCCGCCATTACTGGCTGCATAGTACCTAAATGTGGTAAGGCTATCGTCGCTCACAGGCAATGCTATTTCCAGCATTGAAGTGTCTGAGTGCGGTGTATTGGTATCGTAAAAATAGTAAATGCTATTGAACGAATCTGACACAGTATCTGGTATCAATATCGTACTGTAAGGAAAAGGTTCAAAGTTGGCATAGGCTATATCTGCCCTACCCTTCAGTATCCACGACACTTTAAACTTCATACCAGTAGTATCTTGCTCATAACTATCTCTGCCATTTAGCAGTCCATCGCTACCCGCTAGTTGTCTTCCATTTGCTATCACTTGCCCACTATCTCCTAGCGTCCTCACTGCAGCATGGTACACAACACTGCCTCTATTCGCATTCAGCGATGAGTCTATGACAATGTTGGCCGAAAACACATCTGTAATTCCGGTGGTATCATACGGTATTATCAACGACGAAAGGTATGCTGTCGTGCAGCAAGGGATTTGTGTATTCGTTTCTTTTTTTGCACAAGAGGTAGCTGCCAATGTTGCTATCAATACCCACAGTGCAACGCTAATTTTTCTCATGCTGATAATTAAGATTATAAATGTAAACCAAATCCAACAATTGATACCTAAATCATCACACGCACCTACCTTAAAAAAATAGTCCCCTGCTATTGCAGAGGACTAAATGCATGTGAGAACTAGTGCTGTATTAATGCTGCACAGAGAAGCGGAGTGTTTTACTCCTACCTTCAGCCGACACTTGAAGCATATATATTCCAGAAGGAAGATTTCCAATAGTAATTTTTTCATTAAGCACACCCGCCGTTAACGTTGCATCTTTGGCATAAACTACCTGCCCCAACGGATTAATAACAGCCACCGACAACACCTCGCTACCTAATCCTTGCAAATCGCCACTTATAGTAAAGTTACCGTCATTAGGATTAGGGAATAAAGAGATGTCATACATCAAAGAGGATATGTCTGCAACAGATGTGTTTGGACGAATAGTCAGTTTGTTACTCTGTTTGATGGACGGTGTCGTACATGCCATTACTGATGTCACTACCAACGAAACCGTGTCATAACGAGTTACATTCAGCTTGGTATAGGTACTATTTGTCGCACCAAATATATCACCACCATTCAGCTGCCATTGGTAAGTAGCTCCTACACCAGCATTATATACGGTTGATGTAAAGGTGATACTATCACCCGGATTTACCGACACACCCGGATTTGCAAAAATGTAAACCATCAGTTCATTAGTGATAACATTCATTTTTATAGTGTTGCTGGTAGCGCTGGCAGGGAATGGGCAGAGCGCATTACTATTCAGTACGCAGCTTACTTCTGCTCCGTCTGTAAGGGTAGATGACGACCAAGTAGGTGAAAAAGCACCTACAACAGGCATACTGCCTATCATCCATTGATACGCTGGAGTTACACCTGGGTTAGTCGCTACTGTGCTGAAAGTTACCATCGTTCCACCACATATTGTATCATTTGGACTCACATCGATACTGAGCGATACGGGTGTATTAGGTGTAATGGTTACCGTCACCATTGTTGCAGCCGAGGGACATCCGTCTACTGTATCCACTACAAAGTAGTTACCTGCATTGACCGATGAAACAGGCGATATAACAGGTGACTGAAGATTTGAGGTGAAACCAGCAGGCCCACTCCAAGAGTAGTTACCAGGTAATGAAGAAGCAGTGTCAGCATACAGATACAATGCGCCACCATTACAATTCAGTGCACTAGCAAAGGCTACTGGCGCAGGAGGAGTAAAGTCATTGACTACAACATCAATAGTAGCTGTCGCAGTTGGGCAACCATTATGAGTTGTTGTTACTGAGTAGGTACCTGCATGTGCCAGTGTTACAGTCGCTCTGGTAGGATTCTGTAATACAGATGCGTAAGACGCAGGACCAGCCCAAGCATACGAAGAAATAGACCAAGTTGCATTGGCAGTCAGAAACAAAGTATTACCCACACATAATGGAGTATTGGCACCCACAGTTACTGCCGGTAAACCGCTCACTACCGTTATGTTCAAGAAATTATCTACTGATGTATACGCAGGATTGCTGGCTACTAAACGTATTCTGTATCCTGTACCTAAAGTAGTTCCTGCCGGAATAGTACATAGTATATTACCAGTGGTCGACGACGTCAGTGTTCCTATTACAACTGGTGCTGCAAAACTACCAGTGATATCAGACATCTGAACAGAAAATATGTTACCTGGCTGATAGTTGAAATTGACTTGATAGTTTACCCTCAACTGACCGCCAGCGCATACCAGCGTGTCTGTGAATGGTTGTACAATCAGTGCAAAAGTATCTGTGCGGAATTTAGTAAGGAAACCATCATAAGTACCACCACCATAGGCAGCCTGTGCGGCACCAACGGTTGAGATACCAGCAGTGCTAGTTGTGTGCCCTGCCAGTAGTATTTGTCCACCATTATCACACGCCACACCAAAACCATAATCGTACAACGCATTACCAAAGTAAGTACCCCACATACGCTGACCCAATTGTGTAAACTTGGCCACATAAGCATCATAGTTGCCACCTATAGCAGGTTGCAAACTGCCTGCTGTTGCTATGCCATTGGTACTAAATGTACCACCAGCTATTACCAGATTGCGTGATGGGTCCAGACATATACTTTCTCCGTAGTCCAAGCCAGAACCACCATAATACGTACTCCAAACCACAGCACCAGCCGTAGTAAAATAGGCGACAAATGCGTCCTGCACGCCACCTCCGTATGATGTCTGGTGAGCATTGGCAGTCGCTATACCACTGGTGCTGCTCGTGTATCCTATCACCCCTACTGCACCATTGGTAGTGTTGCAAATAGCTTCTGTACCTTGTTCAGATCCTGTACCACCAAAATAAGTACCCCATAGTCTGGTTGTAGCATTGTTATTCAGTTTGGCTACAAATGCATCATTAGCACCACTCAAAGCAGTTTGATATGCACCAGTTGAAGCAATGCTCACTATACTATTAGTCTGACCCGTTATAACAGGATTGTTACCACCATCTACAGTTATACCCGCACCTTCGTCTATACCAGTACCACCATAGTATGTAGAAAAAATGTTTGCGCCAGTAGCAGACGCTCCGTTAAACTTAGCAATAAATGCATCAGCAGTGCCGCTAAGCGTTGTCTGATAAACACCTGCAGAGGCTATAAGTGAAGCACTCTCAGTGCGTCCTGTGATATATATGTTGTTGGCCGCATCTACAGCTACTCCATTTACTGCATCATTACCTGTTCCGCCACCACCAGCTGGGCCACCATAATAGGTCGACCAAATACGATTACCGTTATTGTCAACACGAAGCAGGAAACCATCGGTAGGTCCACTTAAGGCAGTACGATAAGCACCTGCTGTAGACAAACCTGTTGAGTTGGTCACACCACCCAAGAATATACCACTTCCAGCTGCGTTTACTGCCAAACAAGTACCTCTATCATTACCCGTACCACCAAAATATGCAGTAAACTGCAACACACCAGCAGCATCATATTTAGTAATGAAAGCATCAAAAACAGCATTGAACGTTACATCAAATGCACCACCAAAACCCAAACCAGCGCTAGAGGTATAGCCACCGATGTAGGCATTGCCACCACCAGTTATTTTCACAGCTGTTGCCACATCTTCATTTGCACCACCAAAGTAGGTACTCCACAATATAAACGGGTCAATAGTCAATGTACCATTACTTTTTGCAGTTTCAAAACTTACTATGTTTCCTTGCAGTTTAAAGTTGGCAGCCACTTCTTTACCTGTAGCATTTTCATAAGCAAATGGCTTTTTCTCCTGCACCTTACCCATTGGGGTTGTTGCAGCTATGCCACCATCTGCTGTCAAGCTCAGATTAGTAGCACCACCATATTGCAGTTTTATTACGCTGGCATCTGCTCCTGGGCGCACCACAAAGTCATACTCTACATTGTCACCCTTTACATACAACACCCAGTCTATACCCGGATATACTTCCTTATAGGTTATCTTATTGTAGGCAGCGGCTGTTATACCTGCTGCACTTGTATACTCATTATAGTATTTTTCGTAGTAAGCTTGTTTATTACTGGTTACTACTTGTGCGTTCGTGTTAGCACCCAGCAGTTTCACATCCATGCGGTACGTCTTCATTGTAGGATGAGTACCAGTAGCATCTTCCAGTTTCCTGAACTGATAGTGCAACTCACCCTTGCCCACATACAGATTCATACCTGGGGTCGACATTTTGAAGGCTATATCATTCAGTATAGTACCATTATTGTCTGTAATCTGACCATTATTTTCTATAAACGTCAACGGTTTTTGCACACCCTGCCCCACTGTGGGTATAGTGTTTTTTGCCATCACCGAAAAAGACAAAAGGCAACTCAATGCAAGGGCTGCGCACTTTGTACCATTCAAATACATATTGAAGTATTTTAGTTAAAATATACAGACTGCAAAATAGGAAATATATTCGGGATTTGAAACCGGGATATTTCAGTATCTACAACAATTTGGCAGGCAGATTTTAATTTCAAAAAACTACTACCCTAACCAGCTATTTTTATCGCTATTTGTATGGGGTAATCAATGAATAAATAGCAGAATCGAGAAACTTGCCATCGAAGTAGTAATTTTCTTTGAAATAAGCCTCTCTTACAAATCCGTGCCGCACCAGCAGTTTTTGAGAAGCAGCATTATCGGGATTGGTATTGGCTTCCAGGCTATGCAATTTCATCACATCAAACCCATATGTTATCACAGCACCCAATGCCTCATGCATAATACCCCTACCCTGATACTCCGGCAATAGCACATAACCTAATTCTCCCCTGTAGTGTTCTTTCATGATTCGCCAAATGGCTATAGAGCCTATCATCTCATCACTATCGTGGGTAGTAATTGCCCACGATATACCACTGTTATTGTCCAGATTATCGGTTATCATCCTTATAAAAGCCGCCGCTTCCTCCTCCGACTCGCATGGTTTTCTGTCTACATATTGCATCAGCCTAGGGTCGCTGCGTTGAACAAACATAGCCGGCGCATCGGTTATTTCGGTTTTGCGAAGAATGAGTCGCTCAGTTTTAAGAACTGGGAAGGGAGAGAAATTTACAGATAGCATAGTGTATCAAAATTAAGGAAGATGAGCTATTGCTTTATCAGAATTTCATACAAAGCCGCAAGATTGCTGTGTAAAAACCAATATAAAAAACTTATCTTTACGAAAACTAAGCCCTATGAAAAAGTTGCTACCAATATTGCTATTGTTTTTCTACTCGTTTGCTTCTGCTCAGAATTATGAATGTGTGCATAGGGGGCAAAAAACATTCTTTACAAATGAGGCAGGATATCTGAGAGGTATCAGATTCGATTCAGTAGTTGTTTCAGGCACCGATACTATATATTACCCCTACAAAACAAAAAGATATCCTGTAGCTACAACAGACAGCAGTAATGGCAGTTGGGTAGGCAGTAAAATCATTCAGCAATCCGATGGCACTTTCCTTTTCAATACTTTTTTCAAAGATACAGTCGTTATCAAAACCCAAGCAATTTTAGGAGAATCCTGGATTTTACACAACGACCATACACCTGACAGATATGTTGCAACCGTAGAAAGTATAGACACTATGTCGTTTCTCGGTACATTCGATACAGTAAAAACCATAAAAATCACCTCCTATAACGGACCTACCTCGCTAAACCCATCTGATCCCCGGAATTTTTATAAAATTAGAATTAGCAAAAACCATGGATTTGTTTCAGTTTTTGATTTGTATTTTTTCCCCTACGACAAAGCAGTTAATCCTGTTATTACTGGAACTTGGAGTGATAAATATTTATATCACTTAATTTTTGGCTTCGTCTATCCAGAAAATCAATTAATGTTCAATATTAGTGATTTTCGTAGCCCAACTGAAATGGACATTACTAACTATCAAGTAGGTGATATATTTTTGAGAAATAAACGTTACTTCTCAAATACTACGCCAGAATCCAATAGTGATTACACTATAGACAGCGTAATTGCAGTAACTCCAGATGGTCCATACCGAATTAAGTATAGAATATCGTACAGATCGATAAGTTATGGACATAACCTTGGAGGCTTCGCTACTGGGCCATTGGGGTCATTTTCAGAATATGATGTGTACGCCGACACATCAATGGTTATGAATATTAAGGGGGTGCCCGAAGAGTTGCACAATTCAGACACTGTTTACTATTACCGACCTTTTGACACCTCTTTGTGCACAACTAGTCCATATTATAATGTACAAAGAACCTGGGGCTTTGAAATGTGTGACTACAGCTACACTTACAAAAAAGGATTTGGGACGTTGTCTTATGAAACATTTACTATTGGAGGCATAAGTTGTGGATCTACTACTACTTTTAATACTCCTTATGCTGTTAAATCTGCAACTCCATGTGGTATAAGGTACTGGCCAACTACTGTTGAAAACATAAATTACACTATTCCCACCATCACCATTTCCCCAAACCCCGCATCAGACATTATCAACATCAGCAGTTCTGAGGTCATTCAAACGCTATCTCTTTATGATATTATGGGTCGTGTAGTTAGTCATTCATCATACAACAGTAAGGATGTAACACTCCCTATAGCAATGTTGTCATCGGGTATTTATATTTTGAAAATAAACAACACTCTTACTCGCAAAATAGAAGTGATAAAATAGGAGTTTGCATATCGTATAGTGACATTAAGGGGATGGGCTGCAAAATCTTGCAGCCCATCCCCTTAATAATCAAATATTGATACTACTGAATACTATGGGAATATACCCAGTTCTTCGTAAGATACACCTACTTTGTTGATAGCTACAGTGAAGGCAGCAGTACGCATATCTACTGAGTTGTCAAGGCTTAGCAGTGCTTCGCGGATTTCGTGATAAGAACCTATCATAGTATCTTCCAAACCAGAATAAACCAGATCTACCTCGTCAGGACCGTGCAACAACTGCTTGCGCTCCACATCAGATACACGCTTGCCAGTAAGACCTTCTACTGTGCTCAGTATAGATGAATTTTGGTTTTCGCTGAAGCGTTTGTCCATACGACCAAAACGTACGTGGCTTAGGTTTTTCAACCACTCGAAGTAAGAAACCGTTACGCCACCTGCATTCAGGTACATGTCTGGTACTACTATCACGCCTTTTTTGTTCAGTATTTCATCAGCATCAGGAGTCAAAGGACCATTTGCACCTTCGCCTATTATTTTAGCCTGTATGCGTGCTGCATTGCTACCATTTATCACGTTTTCTAGTGCTGCTGGTATCAGTATGTCGCAGGGTTGCTCCAGTGTGTCGCTGCTGTTTTTCATGCTAGTAGCACCTGGGTAGTTGAGTATAGACCCTGTAGACTTGCGGAACTCTACTACTTTGTATATATCCAGACCTTTTTCGTCATAGATACCACCTTCATATTCTGCCAAACCTACTATTATAGCGCCATTGTCGTAGAAGAATTTAGCAGCGTGATAACCCACATTACCCAATCCTTGCACTATCACACGTTTGCCTTCTATACCTACTGGCAAACCTAGTTTTTTCATGTCCTCGGCAGTATTACATACCTCGCGGATACCATAGTATACACCCAAACCAGTAGCTTCTGTACGTCCGCGTACACCGCCCTGAGTTACAGGCTTACCAGTGATACAAGCCAATGCATCTACTTCACCTGGCTTCAGCGAGGCATAAGTATCCACTATCCAGCTCATCTCGCGGCCACCTGTACCGTAGTCTGGTGCAGGTACATCTATACCAGGGCCTATGAAGTTTTTCTTCACCAGCTCACTAGCATAGCGACGCGTTATTTTTTCCAGTTCGAAAACGGAATAATTTTTAGGATTGATTTTGATACCGCCTTTAGCACCACCAAATGGTACGTTAACGATAGCACATTTGTAGGTCATAAGTGCAGCAAGGGCCATTACTTCGTCCTGATTCACATCCATGCTGTAGCGGATACCACCTTTACAGGGCAGTTTGTGATGCGAGTGCTGAACGCGGTATGCTTCTATTACCTCTACAGTGTCGCCGATACGTACCGGAAACTTCATGCTGTAAACAGAGTTACATACTTTAATTTGTTGTAGGATACCTGGCTCGAAACGGGTGAATTTTGCAGCTTTATCAAAGTTGCGTTCTACACCCTGGAAAAAGCTGTAATGAGCGCCCTGCGCATTTGTGTTTTCCACTTTTTTGTTTTTTTGAGTGAGTTAATTAATGTTATTTTCCTTTTCTATGTTAGATATTTTGCGGTCTAAATGTATCAAGTACGCAAAAATTCCCGCAAATATAGTTGCTAATACAACAACAACAACGTATATTTTACCATCAGCACGCATTACATCTGCCATTTCCGTCTGTGCCATCACCCCAGTAGCAGACATTAGAAGCAATAAAACTGTAGTCAATAATACCTTTGTCATTCTGTAGTATATTATTATTCGTTTACAAAATACTCTCACGTTTATACCTCACCAACGCTATTCTGGTTTGTAATGTAGCTATCCATACGCCTAGCAATATCCATCCTACATTAGCTGGCCAGAATACCATACGCATATTACTATCAAGGTCATACTTGGCAAAAGCAGGATTTCCACCATTACCCGGATGCAAAGAATCTACCATTCGGGGTATTACAAATATCAATGGCACCACCATTGCAAACGCAAACACATTGTATACAGCGCCTATTTTAGCGCGCTTTTCTTCGTCGCGCAAGCCACTCCGCAATATGCTATAGGCGAAATATATGAGCATCAAAATTGCAGTGCATAGCTGTTTGGGGTCGTTGCTCCACGCGGCACCCCACGTATATTGTGCCCACTCCATTCCTGTAAGCATTCCCAGCACACTGAAGAAGATACCTGTATTGGTAAATGATACCGCATATAGGTCATGACGCATATCCCCACTTCGCAGATATAGCACAGAATACACAAATGCAGTAGCAAACAATACTATCATGCCAAACCACATCGGTACATGGTAATAAAGATTACGAATGGTCTCATTCAGTATATCTAAGCGGGGCACAGGCATCAGCATACCACCTATTATAGTATACAGCACCAGCACAACACATGCTATTTTCCACCACCAACTACGCATTCAGCTACTTTGAAATTTTTGCAAAAGTAGGGCTTTTATAAATGTCAACATTCCCTAAACGAAGCAGATATATATATTTATGAGACAAACCAAGTACATGGAAAACAAAAAGATACTTTCTAACTCTCTGCCTATGAATAAAAACAAACCAATAGAAGCTACAACAGACCTGCAGCACTGAAAAAGCCATAAATAACCATGGGCTGACTACTATATCAGGTATGTTCTTAGCCTCTTGTTAAAAATGTAATTACTTCAGTATAAGTATGGCTATATTCGGTAATTTACAGCGGTTATGAAACATAGTATTTTCACAAAATTGAATATTGGATTTTGTACTGCATTTCTCTCTGTGCTCTTACACACACAGGTTTATGCAGCAAAAATCTTCATACCTATGGACTCCGATGGGCAGGCAGCCCACCTTAAAGCATATGGTGTAGCCTATGCAGCACTCAAGGGCGGTATCACTATCGACTGGCTGCTCAATTATAAAGGAGGCAGCTTTGCGATGGAACAGCTTGATGGCATAGAACGTATGTGCAAGCTGCGTGGTGTGAGCTATGAGGTAATGAGCGATGCAGAATATAGCGGAGTAGTCAACAAGGTACTAGACCCTGACTTTAATGGAGACGTAATAAAACTAGAAAAAGCACCCAAAATAGCAGTATACACCCCACCCAACAAACTACCTTGGGATGATGCCGTAACACTGGTACTGACCTATGCCGAAATCCCATTTGATAAGGTGTATGATGACGAACTACTAAAAGACGACCTTGCAAAGTATGACTGGTTGCACTTGCATCACGAAGATTTCACGGGGCAATACGGTAAGTTTTGGGCTAGCTTTAAGCACGAACAGTGGTACCAGAAAGAACAAAAAACAGCCGAGGAAATGGCTGCAAAACATGGATTCAAAAAAGTTTCTCAGCTAAAGCTAGCAATAGCCAAAAAAATCAGAGATTTCACTGCTGGTGGTGGTTACCTGTTTGCTATGTGCTCAGCAACCGATAGTTACGATATTGCTTTGGCAGCAGAAAGCACCGATATATGTGAGTTTATGTTTGACGGTGATGCGATGGATCCACAATCACAAGAAAAGTTGGATTTCTCCAAAACCTTTGCCTTCAAAGACTTTACATTAATTAAGAGTCCTATGCACTACGAGTATTCTACCATAGATAACACAGAATACCGTACTGCCATACCTATGAATATTGACTATTTCACTTTATTCACTTTCTCAGCCAAGTTCGACCCAGTACCTGCCATGCTGTGCCAAAATCACACCACAACTATCAAAGGATTCATGGGACAAACCACCTCTTTCAGAAAAGATGTTCTGAAATCGGGTGTATTGGTCATGGGCGACTTTAAACCTGCCAACGAAGCTAAATACATACATGGCGAATACGGCAAAGGCACATGGACATTCTATGGTGGTCACGACCCAGAGGACTATCAGCACATGATACACGACCCAGTTACGGAGCTGAGTTTACACCCCTCATCACCAGGTTATCGATTGATACTCAACAATGTATTATTCCCCGCAGCCAAAAAGAAACCTAGAAAAACCTAAATTTGTGCCTTAATTGTCTTTTATAATGGAATTAACTCTAACTGCAACCACCATTAGCAAAAGCATAACCAAAAAAAACGATTAATTCAAAAAACTATAATAATAGTAAACTATTTTAGCGGTTTTTAAGGAGAAGGCAATAAATGAATAACCGGATCGGATTGGGAGTATTTGGCACTTTTGGTGATCCTCACGGATACCAGCAGGAGTTCTATTCCAATGTCCGTTTTGTAAACAGCTTAGACCTCAACGAATTTGCAATAGAGTTCTATCCAGGTTCCGACCTCTATTCTGTAAAGAGAGAAATCATTGATGGTGTATACACCGTATGTTTTTGCGTCTATACCTACGCCCGTGAGCTCAATACCGAGCGTTTTGGAACATTTATTGGTGCTTGTATAGTGCTACAAGATAGCTATACGGATGCAGACTACGTTTACCAATCCTTAAAAGAACTACACAAAAGCATACTTAGTAACCCCAATTATCTGAAAGGTAACACCATAAATGTTGCTACCGTTAAAGACATAGCAGTAACCGAACCTTCTGATTTTATTGCTGCTCGTGCCAATGCTATCCCTATCAGCAAAACCCCCTTCTTTACGCCTTATGTAGACCCACAAAAAAACTATCTGGTGCTCCCAGATGCTACTACTAATACTAGTTTAGAAGAGCAAGTACTACAGTTTTTTGAAGAGGCTCAAAAATATCACACTGATACTACCACTCTTTACTACAGCACCGACACCAACGTTGCCGACTTTGTAAAACAAGAAGATATATTAGGTGTACAAGATTGGCAAACCTACATTAGCCGAAAACAAGAAGCTTTAAAAACAGCTGTAGTACGCACCAAAAAAGGCGTATACAAACCTGCTATTTTTAATGAAGATGCTTCAACGATGTCTGTGTCTGCAGATACATCTCCGTCTTATAGCAATGATAGCAGCTACATAGCACTTGCCGCCACACCTGTAGCAGCTGATCCATTTATAGATGAGGCTCATCAGGCATA
>CAMDNC010000015.1 GCA_945902755.1 Flavipsychrobacter stenotrophus | reverse complement strand
GAGGGTGGAACCATCGGGGAAGGTGAAAGTGGCTGACTGTCCTGATGGCTGACTACCATCGGGATTGAGGGTGCCAGTGAAGCGAACGTAAAGAGGTGAGCCCGGTGCATTGCTATTGCCCAGTATCTGAGTATTGTCCGGAAGAATCGGATCGATGGGTAATGGCAAAATTGATTTTTTGTTTGATTAGTAATTTTTATAGAAACAAAAATATTGAGGTTGTTGTTGGGTTACAAGCGTAGAAATACGCATTTTTCAGGGTGATATAATGCATATTTCTACGCTTGATAGTTTGTTTGGAATGATGTAAGTGGTTGTGATTGTTCTATGGACAAAGCCCCTCATTGCCCCGCCCGTAGAAGAGAGCGATGCAATGCCCGCTGATGGGTGTGCTGTAGCTGGTGACCCAAACGAAGACATGAGGTTAATAATAAAAAAACACCACCCCATACTGAGTGCAGTAGGGGGTGGTGTGGTGTATGGTAGGTTATGATGGTTACTTTTGCGGAGGTGTGGTGGTGGTGGGTGGTGGTGCGCCGCCATTGAGCAGGAGTAAGGAGGCGTTGAGGCCGGCTTGTGCCTGCTGGTTGCTGGGTTGTAGCTTGAGGGCGCGCTGAAAGGCTGCTATTGCTTCGGGGGCTTGCTTGTTGGTGTAGTAGGCGCCGCCCATGTTGTACCAGAGGTCTATATTGTTAGAGTCTACTTTTAGTCCGGTTTTGTATACTTCTATGGCTTCGGCATAGCGGCCGTGTTTGCCATATTGCTCCCAACCTAGCTTGAGATAGTAGTCGCAAATGAGTTTGTACATGCCGCCCAGTGTGGGATAGGTGGGGTAGAGCATGCGCACGGTATCGATGTTGGCGGTGGCGGCAGCTATGTCGCCTAGCTTGTAGCGGGCTATACCTCGGTTGAGGAAGGCGGCTACGAACTTGCGGTGTATGCCTAGTGTGTGATCGAGAATGTCGACGGCATCGGTAAGGTATTTTTTGCGTTCGGTAGAGTCTTTGGCGTAGTCGGCAAGGGTGATATAGGATGCGGCTACGTTGGCATTGACCAATACGCTATTGGGTACGGTTTTGATGTCGGTGCCGAAGAGGGTGCTATCGTTTTTCCAGGCTTTGTTGCGATCGATGGTTTTGAAGCTGAATAGACCTACCACTACGAGCATGAGCGCTGCGAGCGCTTTGTGGGCGGTGGCAAGGGGCAATAGGCGCTCGGCACCCTTGTAGAGCAGCCATGCGGCGGCGATGGCAAAACCTACGGATGAGTGATAGATAAGGCGCTCGCCGAGGGTGGCACCGATATCGAACACGAGATTGTTGACCATCATAAGATGGAGAAAGTAGAATGCTATGGCAAAACAAAGTATTCCTTTGCCGTTGGCCAGACTGGGGCGTGTGGTGGTGCTGGTGCTGATATGGGTGCGAGGAAAGAAGGATAACATGACCCAAATGAGTGCGAGGTGGACTATGATAGATGCCCAAACCATGGGGTGGGTGAACTCCTTGTAGGGGATTTGGGCATAGGAATAGTCGGCAGAGAGGGGGTGAGGGAAAAGTAGGAACTTGATATAATAGAGTAATGATGCGATTTCGGTAGCTAGTTTTTGGTTGCCCTCGGCATAGAGGTAGGGGTTGTTGAGGACCTCCTGTGATGCACTCTCTACGACCTCGGGCAATGCCTGGAAGCGCTGCATGAGGTATGCGGCAGAGAGGAGGAAGTAAGGCAAAAAGGGTACTAGCTTGGCAAAAAGTATAGAAGTGTCGGAACTGGCAGGTGCTGAGGGCTTGAGGTAGTAGTACATGGCTCCGCCAAAGAGGATGGTGCCCAGTAGTGGAAATGCACCAATGAGTGCATTGGACGACATATCGGTATCGGGCGGGGTGATGGCGTGTAGGCGCACCGCGAGGTAGGCAGTGACCACAACGGCATAGGGGAGGGCTATGGTGATGCTGCGGGCTAGGGAATAGCCGCGGAAGATATAGAAGGACAGGGGTAGGAGCGCTAGCATAGTAATGGCGTATTCCTTGGAAAGGAAGGCAAAGAAAAAGCTGATGAGGCCGGCGGCGAGGAACCAGAGTTTTTGTTTTTGCTCGTCGTACTTGAAGGCGTAGATGAAAGTGAGGCACATGAAAAGTAGTGACATGATTTCGTCGCGGCTTTTGACATTGGCTACTACCTCGGTATGGACTGGGTGAACGGTGAACAGCACGGCGGCTATGAGCGCCATAGCGGGATACTTGTGGAAAATAATGTACCTAAGAAAGTAGAGGAGCACTACGGCTGAGAGCATGTACCAGAGGACACTGAACACATGGCGAACGTGCATGGTATCTATCAGTTTTTTTTGGTTGGGGCCGGAGACGCCGTAAGAGATGGTGTTTTTGAGTACGCTGTCGAGGTTTTCTTCGGGTACGGCACCCATAAATTGCTGCTCTATGGCAAATGTGACCATGGATAGCGGGCGGTAACGGCCGCCTTTGAGCTGGTTGGTGGTGTTGAGCTGGCGGTAGTAGCTATCGTAGGCGTCCTTGGTAAGGATGCCCGGAATGCCTGAAAACCCCTTAAGTACGTATTCGTTTTTGACGATAACAATGCCATCGTCGTGGGCAAACTCGTGCTGAAAGGTATTGGCATACAATATAAACGCCAACAGGGCTACGATAATGGCTTGACCATTGAAGTGGAGGAGCCAGGAGCTAATGTCTTTGACATTGAAGGGCTCTTTGTCGAGCACCGTTTTTTCGGCTACAGGAGGAGCTTCGGTGTGCTTAGCAGCTATGATCGGTTGTGCTGTTAGTTTTTTTGCCATTGCAGGAAAATGATACCCAAAAATAATTATTTAATCGGGTAGAATTGATGCTAAATGTACCCCTTAATTTTTCAGAAAATCTGTTACTATTTTATTTAATTCTTCGGCAGCAGCGTCGAGGTTGTCATTGATGATGGTTTTGTCAAATTGGTTGATGAAGGTAAGTTCGTATTCGGCTTTGTGTATTCTTTCTTCGAGGGTCTGTGGGGTTTCGGTGCCACGAGCTATGAGGCGTTTTCTGAGTTCGTCGATAGAAGGTGCCTGAATAAATATGGTGAGGCACTGGTTGGGGTATTTGTTGCGTACGGCTAGTGCGCCTTGTACATCTATATCTATAAGGGGAGACTTCTGTGCATCCCAAATGCGGTTCATTTCGGCAATGAGTGTGCCATAATACTTGCCAGTGTATACCATTTCCCATTCTACAAATGCGTTTTGGGCTATGAGGTTTTGGAAGGTGTCGGCATCGTAGAAGTAGTAATCTTTGCCATGCTCCTCGCCCGGACGTGGAGAGCGTGTGCATGCTGAGATGGAAAACATGAGTTGTGGAGTGGATGCAAGCAGTCTTTTGACCAAAGTGGTTTTGCCAGAGCCTGATGGGGCTGTAATAACTATGATTTTATTTGTAGCCAAGTCTTTGTGTTTGAGGTTTGCGAATAACGGAAAAAAATGTGGTATAAACTAATGCAGAGGGTTATGTATTTGTTTTGGGTGAATAGGTGTTGTATTAGTGATGAGGTAGGGTAATAGTAGGTAGCTTTGCGTTAGTTAATGAGAGACAAAATATTGATTGATAATGTCTAACCGCAGAAAACTTATACTATTGATATTACAGTGGATAGTACTGTGGTGGCTGAGCTATGCGCTGGAGCAGTATGATATAATAGTAGGTGTATATGGCAGACATCTTTATCCGCTGCTGCAGACATTGCGACATTGTGTGCTGGGGTTGGTGCCTATAAGTGTGGGAGATGTACTGTATTTTGTAGCTGGTGTGTGGGTATTGGTGACGGTGGTGAAGTGGGGCAGGTATCTGTATAGATGGAAGGAAGATAAAGCCAAACTGGCAGGTTCGGTATTGGGCGCGCTTAATGTATGGTTGTTGGTGTATCTAATGTTTTTGGTGGGTTGGGGCGCACACTACAGCAGACCTCCTCTTGCAAGGGTGTGGGGGCTGGAGCCGCCGCACTACAACAATGCTGATGAGCGCAAACAAGCATTAAAGAAATCACTGAGTAGCTACACACAGCTACTGGCTGCCAAACTAAATGAGTATGCGCCGCTATATACCAGAATGAGTATGGCAGAGATTAACGATAGTGCGGTGGCCTATTACCGGCAGTATACCAATAGCAGTGTAAAGGGTTATGGGCTAGGTATAAAACCGTCGATGTATGGTGGGCTGATGCAGCGGATGGGGGTGGATGGGTATTTCAACCCGTTTACGGGTGAGGGACAGGTGACAAGGCAGTTGCCGGAGTTTATGATGCCGTTTACGCTGTGTCATGAGATGGCGCACCAGTCAGGAATAGCTGCTGAGGGCGATGCTAATCTGCTCGCATACGCACTGAGCACCACTACAACCAATGCTACGTTTAGGTATTCGGCCTATCTTAATTTGTGGTTGTATGCTAGTAGGCGGTTGTATTATATGGACTCCAATGCTGCAAAGACGCTAGCGGCTACGTTGCCGCAGCTTACCAAGGCGCATATAGACACGCTGGAGCTGCTGAGCAAAGAATATCATGGACTACTAACGAGTTACTCGGGGACGATATATGACAACTACCTGAGAGCACAAAACCAACAAGACGGTATACGCAGCTATGGCAATGTGACCTATGAGGCTATGCTGCTGGAGGAACAGCGGGGGAAGAGGGGAGTGGAGAGGAGGATAGAGGTGGAGTAGCCCCATCTGCTTTGGCATCATCGAGGTAGCCTTTTTTTAGTTGTTCGTAGAAGGAGTGTTTGTCTACCATGAGTGCTACAATGTTAGCTACCATGGCCGCCAGCATCAGGTGAAAAATAACACTGTGTCGGTCGGTCATTTCCAGTACGAGTATGGCTGATGTAAACGGGGTGCGGGTAACGCCTGTAAGGAAACCCACCATGCCACTGAGTATAAGAATATTGGCATTGGCACCAACCACATGCATTACACCAGATAAGAACGAACCTACCGCTGCTCCGGCTGCCAGTGAGGGGGCAAAAATACCACCAGCTGCCCCAACATTAAAGGATAATATGGGGCCCAAAATGCGGAGTAATACTGTATGCCAGGGGGAGTGTTTGTTAGTGCTAAATAGTGTTTCGTTCATCAATTCCTTGCCAGAGCCTAATATGTGGGTGTTGACCGTAAATGCTATTGTAGCAACGATAAGACCAGTGGCAATGATGTATACGATGTTTTTGGTGTTGCTAAAAGTATTTTTCCAGCGGATAAACCGTAAGATTATTTTGCACATAAAGCTGCCCAGTATACCAGCTACTATGGCGGTGGCTACGACACCTAGGAAAACTAATTTGCTTAGATTTTTTACGTCTGGGTAACCGAGATATAGATAAGGGCCCAGTAACGCCTGTGCGGTAAGGCCAGCTATGATAACTGCTGCAAACAATGCTGTTTTGAAATAGTTGATGTGTACTTTAGCCAGCTCTTCTATAGCAAATACAATACCACCCAATGGGGTATTGAAGGCTGCTGCAAGCCCAGCAGCTGCACCTGTGAGGATAAAACTTTTCTCAGATAGTTTTGACCATGAAGCAGGTATCCATTTGTTGACCATTCTGAACACCGAACCAGCTATCTGAATAGTAGGACCCTCTCTGCCCACTGCACCACCGCCCAGTACCATAAGGAAGCTGGAGGCAATTTTAGTAAGCAAAATGCGTATACTCAGTAGTCCAGATATTTTGTCTTCATCCTTGGTAGATGACAAGTCGAGCGCAGCCATAACCTGAGGTATGCCACTTCCCTTGGCATTGGGTGCAAAAAGTTTTACTATAAACCATGCTGTGAGAAAACACAACGGAGCTAATAGAAATATAGACCATGCATGCCAATGGAGCGCTTTTTGCAATAGCCCTTCGGAGTATGTGAAGAGTTTGGAGTAGATAACAGCTACGGCACCTGTAATAAAGGAAGCTATCCAGAAGGGAATAGCCTGCAGAATGTTTATTTTAACCTGTTCGTTGGCAATAACCTCAAACAGTTCTTTGCCTTTACTTCTGATACTAGTTATCCATCCGTATTTCATAGTTATATAACCCGGTAATAGCCGGGGTGATACACAGCATGTTCACGGTAATATTACCATTCCAATAGTTCTCCTATTCGTGCAGCTACTTTATCGGCATTGGGTAGCATTGCTGCTTCCAGTGCCATGTTCATAGGCACAGCAGGTAGGTCTAATGCACCTATCGTTTGTACAGGGGCGTCTAGGTATCTGAAACAATTTTGTGCTATTCTGCCTGCGAGTGCTTCACAGAAAGAGTTTCGTAGTTGTTCCTCAGTTAGTACGATACATTTGCCATGTTTGCGCACTGTGGCATAAACCAGTTCTTCATCCAGCGGATAAATAGTACGTAAGTCTATCACCTCTACCTGACCAGGATATTGTTTGGCTGCGTTTTTGGCCCAGTATACGCCCATGCCATAAGTAATGATGCAGATGGATGCTCCGTTTTCTATAGCTTGTTCGTCGGCAGCTAGTGCCACGTTGCCTTTACCAAAGGGTAGGATGTAATCTCTGTCGGGCTCTATAGTTTTTGCATCCTCAGTACCGGGTACTTTGCTCCAGTATAGTCCTTTATGTTCGAGCATTACTACAGGATTGCCGTCGTGATAGGCTGCTTTTATCAGTCCTTTAATGTCAGCAGCATTGCTAGGGTAAGCTATTTTTATTCCTTTTATGGTAGCCAGTGTGCTTTCTACACTGCCGCTATGATAAGGGCCACCACCACCATAAGCGCCGATAGGCACACGCAGAATCATGGATACTGGATACTTGCCACAACTGAGGTAACAAGACTTACTGATTTCTGTAACTAACTGATTGATACCGGGGTAGATATAGTCTGCAAACTGTACTTCTACAATAGGCTTAAGCCCTACAGCATTCATGCCTACGGTAGAGCCTATAATGTAGGCTTCTTGAATGGCCATGTTGAAAACACGGTTGTCGCCAAACTTATCGGCGAGGGTAGCTGCTTCTCTGAACACACCACCTAGTCTTTTGCCTACATCTTGTCCGTAAAACAGTGCTTCGGGGTAGTCTTGTAGCAGTTCCTCTACCGCATGTAGTGCAGCATCTACCATTACTACCTTATCTCTGCCGGCTGGGCAACGATTGCCTTTTTCTTCGGTAACGGGTGAGGGGCGGTATACGTGGTCTGTTACAGTAAGCGGGTCTGGTTCGGGAGCAGCGACCGCAGTGTCGAACTCATTTTGTATAAATGCTATTTCTTCTTCTTCTATGGCAATCAGTTCTTGTTCGCTGATTTTATAGGTATTAATCAGTAATGTTTTAAGCTTTGGGCCTGGGTCGTCAACGTAGTGTTTTGCCAAGTCTTCGGGAGTGCGGTACCATTCTTTGCGCACACCAGAGGTGTGATGGCCTAACAGCGGCACACGAGCATGCACCAACATAGGAGACCGGTGAGTGCGAACATGGTTGATAGCAGTCTCCATAGCGGTGTATGATACTACAAAGTCGCTGCCATCGATACTCATGCGCTCCATGCCCTTAAATCCCGCAGCAAATTCGTATGCATTCATACTACGTGCCTCATCGCTGCTAACGGATATACCCCAGTCATTGTCTTGTACCAGATAGATAATAGGCAACTGGTGCAATACTGCAAACTGAAAGGCTTCGCTCACCTCGCCCTCTGTAACACTACCATCGCCTAACGAGCAGATAGTGACAGGTGGAACAGGATATTGCGATAATTTTTCTTTTTCGCGGTATTGTATGCCTTGGGCTATACCAGTGGTAGGTATTGCTTGCATACCTGTAGCACTACTCTGATGAATAATGCCAGGGAAACCATCTCTGCGGATATTGGGGTGGTTGTAGTACTCTCTGCCACCAGTAAAGGGATCGGTACCCTTAGCCAATAGCTGTAGCATTAGCTCATAAGGACGGTAACCCATACCCAGCATCAGGCTTTCGTCGCGGTAATATGGGCTTACGAAGTCGCAGGGTTGTATTAAAAAACCAGTAGCGAGTTGTATAGCTTCATGACCACGAGAGGTACTATGAACGTATTTGCATACTTGTCTGTTAGCATCATAAATTTCTGCCATAGCACGGGCAGTCATCATCAGGCGATATGCCTTTAGTAATAATTCTTTAGGAAGCATGGATAGCAAAAGTAAGCGTTAACGGTGAAAAGTGTAATGTGCGATTGCAAATAAACAGATGAATGTATACTGATTAAGTTGTTTTGTTGGGGAGTTTATACTACTGTATTTAGCCCATTTGCAATGATTTCATACAACCTTAGCATATAAATGTTGATGCTGAAGGTATGTTAAGATACTATAGCCATAACATAGATTACCTGTTTTAAGCTTACCTTAGTTGTAGAATTTAATTAAATGTCAAAAAAAGTAAAGAAAAAAAGTAAAAGTAATGTAGTTGGTAAAGATGTATTTACCGGCAGGCTGGAAGTAACGCGGGGTGGATTGGGTTTTGTGATAGTGCCAGGCTTGGAGAGAGATATAATGATAAAGCCCGATAAGATGCTTACAGCGCTTAATGGAGACGAAGTGCGTGTGGAAGTAGGCAAAAGCAAGGATGGTGGAAGAAGACCAGAAGGTGCCATAACTGAGATAGTGCGCAGGAAACAATCGGAGTTTAGTGGTAGAGTAGAAGTACATGCGCATTTTGCATTTCTGGTGCCTGATAGTGATAAAATGCCAGTAGATATTTACATACCATTACACTTGCTAAATGGTGCTCGCACTGGAGATAGTGCCATGGCGAAAGTAGTAGAGTGGACGGGTAAGACTAAAAACCCTGTGGGCGAAATAGTAAGTGTGCTGACGAATGAGTCGATGAATGAGGTGGCTATGCAAGGATTGTTGGCAGAAAATGGCTTTCCGCTTAGTTTTCCGGACGATGTGCTGGAAGATGCAGCTCGTTACCCAGAGGGGGTAGATAAAAAAGAAATAAAAAAGCGGCGTGATATGCGCGACACGCTAACTGTGACGATAGACCCATTTGATGCCAAAGACTTTGATGATGCAATATCCATCAAACCACTTGCTGATGGCTGGTATGAGGTGGGGGTGCATATTGCAGATGTATCGCATTATATAGAGCCCGACTCTGCACTGGACAAAGAAGCCTATCGAAGGGCAACCAGTGTGTACTTGCCAGACCGGGTATCGCCTATGTTGCCAGAGCGACTGAGTAATGAGTTGTGCTCGCTGCGACCCAATGAAGAGAAGTATACGTTTTCAGTTGGGTTTACCATTAATAAAAAAGGTAAAGTAAAAGATCACTGGATAGCCAAAACAGTGATACACTCCAACAGGAGGTTTACCTACGAAGAAGTACAAGAAGTAATAGAGGGTGCAGCTGGCGACTATGATAAAGAACTGCTGCTTCTAAATGAAATGGCTCAAAGTTTGCGAGCAGAACGATTTAAGAAAGGTGCTATTAATTTTTCTTCGCAGGAGGTAAGATTTAGGCTCGATGACAAAGCAAAGCCAGTTGAGGTAATAGTAAAGGAGAGCAAACCAGCGCATCAGTTGGTGGAGGAGTTTATGCTACTGGCCAACCGTACGATAGCTGAATATGTAGGTGGGATTTTATTTAAAGACAAACAAGTACCATTTCCATACAGGGTGCATGATATACCTGATACTGACAAACTTAAAATGTTTACGATGTTTGCGGGTAAGTTTGGGGTAAGGTTTGATTTGTCAGGCCCCGAAACCATCGCAAAGTCATTTAATAAAATGCTGGAAACCGTAACAGGTAAGCCAGAGCAGCATGTGCTGGAGCAACTGGGCATACGCACTATGTCTAAAGCAGTATATACTACCGAAAATATAGGACATTATGGCTTAGGTTTTCAGCACTATTGTCATTTTACTTCTCCTATTCGTAGATATCCCGATGTATTGGTGCATCGTATTTTGCAGCAATGCATCACCCAGAATATTCAACCAATAAAGAATCTGGAGGCGCAGTGCCGTCACTGTTCAGACCAGGAAAGACGTGCGATGGAAACCGAGCGGGCTGCTAATAAATACAAACAAGTGGAGTATATGCAGGACTTTGTGGGCGAAGAATTTGATGCAGTTATCAGCGGTGTTGCTACCTTTGGTTTCTGGGCGGAAACTGTTGCACATAAGTGTGAGGGAATGGTTTCTTCAATAGATTTGTCAGATATTGATAATTTTGAGTTCAAAGAGGGTGAATATGCGCTAGAAGGTAGAAATACTGGACTTCGGTTTGCTATGGGCGATAAAGTAAAAGTAAGAGTAGCAGCAGCAAATTTAACCAAACGTCAAATTGATTATGTGTTGGCAGAGATGCCAGAGTTGCCAGCAGGCAAAAGAAGATCGGTACCAGTAATGAGGACAAAGGCAAATAACAGTTCGCCCAAAGGCAGGAAAACAAATACTAAAAAACGCAAATAGCACTAAATGCAATCATTTTCGAACCTTGTAACAACTTTTGAAAATCGCTTTTCTACTCTTTCGTCATTTCCGTTGCAGCCAGCAACGCTGTACGACCCATGCAATTACTTTTTGGGTATAGGAGGTAAGCGTGTACGCCCTGTTGTATGCCTGATGGCGTGTGAGTTATTTGCAGATATCACTGACGATGCGTGGCGCGCAGCTGCTGCAGTAGAGTTGTTTCATAATTTCACATTGGTTCATGACGACATAATGGACAAGGCACCACTGCGCCGTGGGCAACAAACACTACACCAAAAATATGGTCTTACGTCTGGTATACTGTGTGGTGACGTAATGTGCATCTATGCTTATGATCAATTAGCGCACATCAAAAAAGCTTTACCTCAGGTAATGCAGGTGTTTAACAAAACTGCTATTGAGGTATGTGAAGGCCAACAAATAGATATGGATTTTGAGTTGCGCAACGATGTAAGTATTGAAGAATACCTGCAAATGATAACACTCAAAACATCGGTATTATTGGCTGCAAGCCTTAAAATGGGTGCTATAACTGGTGGTGCGTTGGGCGATAATGCTAATAAACTGTACGAGTTTGGTAAAAATATGGGCATCGCTTTCCAGCTACAAGACGACTACCTAGATGCTTTTGGCGATACAGATAAGTTGGGTAAACAAAACGGGGGCGATATATTAGCTAACAAAAAGACCTACTTATTGCTTAAAGCTAAAGAACATGCTACACCAGAGCAAAAGCAACTAATGGAAAATTTGTTGATGCAAGATGATGCGCACAAAGTAGCTAAGATGTTGGCATTATTTGTAACTACAGGTGCAGATGAGGCTTGTAGAACAGCAACAAAATACTATTCTGATTTAGCATTTAGCTGTTTGGAAGAGGTGGCGGTACCATCTGCTCGTAAAGCACCGCTTCGCGAGCTGGCTACTTATTTGCTACACAGAGATAAATAAACACCATTGGCTAGTTTAATACAGCATTCTATACACAGGGTTGTTGCCATAGTCGTAAGGGATGTATGCAAGTGAGGGTATTTTATGGGTCAGAATCAGGTTGGCTTTTTTGCCCCTAGTTATTGTACCCATTGCTTCCGATAGTTCCATGGCAGCTGCTCCATTGATTGTTACCGCATTAATGGCCTCTTCGGGGGTCATTTTTAGTTGGGTGCAGGCTATAGTGAGCAACAGAGGCACATTGCCTGATGGGCAAGACCCTGGATTGTAATCACTAGCCAAGCACACCGGTAAGCCAGCATCAATTATTTTGCGAGCGGGTTGGTATTGTATACCTAAAAAGAAAGCAGCCCCCGGTAGTAGGGTAGGTATTGTAGTGCTACCTTTCAGCGCGGCTATCTCTGCATCACCCACACATTCCAGATGGTCTACGCTCAATGCATTATGCTTAACGCCTACTTGTACCCCTCCCGAATAGTGTAGCTGATTGGCATGTATTTTTGGTTTCAGTCCATATTTCCATCCAGCTTCTAGCAGTTGTTCAGTTTCTTCTATCCCAAAAAAACCTTGTTCACAAAATACATCCATGTAGTCAGCTAGACCTTCGCCGGCTACCCTTGGTAGCATTGTGTCTATTATCAGTTGTATGTAAGCCTGCTTGTTTTCTTTATATTCATGTGGGTAGGCATGTGCTGCCAGGAAAGAAGCTTTAACTGGAATTTGCACATTTTCTTTTATTCGACGTATCACTCGCAGCATTTTCAATTCACCCTCTGTAGACAATCCATAACCACTTTTGATTTCAATTGCTCCCGTGCCTTGAGCCATTACCTGATGCAGTCTTTCCATGCTTTGCTCATAGAGTTGTTGCTCATCCATTAGGTTTAGTTTGCGGGCAGAGTTGAGTATACCACCCCCTCTGCGGGCTATTTCTTCATAGCTTACACCCTTTATCCTATCTACAAATTCGCCCTCTCTTGGAGCGGCAAAAACCAAATGAGTATGACTATCGCACCAAGCAGGTAGCACCATTCTACCAGTAGCATCTAGTATTTCGTCTGCATTAATGTCAGTCAATGAGCTCATGGCACCATAGTCGAGTATGATGCCATTCTCGATAGCTAGCCATGCATTGTCAATATGCGGGATGTAAGCCATTTCGGCTCCTGCTATAGTGGTAGGGATAGTAGTGTTACTTGTTACCTGATGTAGTTGGTTGATGTTGGTGATGAGTGTGCGCATGTGTGTATTATATTTGTGAAGCAGGCAATAATATCCTTCCCAATGTTATACTATCTGGGGTAATATTTGTTATAGAATACCAAGTAGTCAGTAACCTGCTTGTCGGCGAACATTTTTTTGTAGTTGAACCCAGATATAATACACGTACTAATTTCTTCTGGTTTGTATGCGCTCAGTACGTTAGACGATTTTAGTTCACTGAGGTATTTTGTAGCATCAGCGGCATTGCTAAAGTTTTTCACAACTACAATACCCTGATCCATTTTATACAAATCAATTAAGGTTTGTAGGCTTGATGCAGCATATTTAGCAGAATCGAAAGAAGTAATAGCTTTTTTCAATTTACCTGTTCTGGCATCCAGTCCTTGTAGCACTATGAGGCAATAATGAGCACTATCGGCATGATAGGCATACATTTTGGGAATTTCAGGCTCTGCAGGTTTGGCCGGTGTTGATGGTTCCGTAGGCATTGCTCCAAGTGGTTTGCCATCGGTTGATTTCTTATCTTCTTTGGGTTTTGCAGCCACAGCCGGTCCTTCTTTATACCAAGATGGCTTACCATTGTTACTGCGCACATCTCCAACATATTGCTTAACTGATTTAGCCCATGTTGTTAGTGAATCTGAAGGATTGGCTTTTATAAACTTCGAAATTAGCGAATCTGCTTTATCGTAGTCGCCAGCACCTGCAAACGCCATTGCTTCTGTAACCTCAAAGCGTTTTTTGTAAACTGGATGTTTATACTTTGTTTTGCCTAGTTCTGCCCTCATACCAGCTTCAGTGTATTGGTGGCGCATCAGCAGTTCATAGGTCTTGTCAAAGTACGCTGCGACTTCTGCAGTAGCCTCATCGCTCAATTTACTTTCGCTGTTGATGTTAGATAGCATGCTCGCATATTGCGATTTGGGAAACTTAGTAACCAGTTCATTTGCATAACCTTGAGCTTCGTCCAGCCTGTTTTGTTTTACCGCTATCTGATATCTCAAGAATAATTCTTCTTCTTTTTGTGAGTGATTAGGATAACGTCTACATAGCGTATCCAGTGTGTTAGATGCTTGTTTGTAGTCGCTTAGCTGTTTGATGTAGGCTTTTGCTAAGAGCACGTATGCTTTTTGCTGTGTTTTTATCGCTTGTTCTTTTTGGGCAGTAGTATTCGGGATGGTTGCTAATAAGCTTTCCTCAGTGGGTATTCCATCTTTTAAAACTAGCTTACCTACTTTCACATCAGCCTCATCTTTCTCGTCAGAAGATGTAGTGCCTGGATCTGTTTTTGGTCCGCCAGCAAGTGGAGCAGCTGATGCTCTTCTCCAGTTGTCGCTAAGCGGTCTATTACCCCATTTTCTTTTAAAGTCAGCACTTCCTTGTGCCATCAATGCAGGATTGGCAAAATACCAAGCTGGGCCACCCGGAGCAGTACCATCTGGTGTAACTTCTTTTAGCGCAGAGGCGGTAGGATTTTCTGCATTAAAAATGCTATCATCTCGTTTTTTCTCTAGTGCCCTTATTTGTTTTCTTACTACATTTTGCTGATCTTTTTTGCTCATAGCCGCCAGTCGTAACATACTATCCAGTTCTCGGATAGTAGTAGCAGGACCGGCGATTTCGCTTAAACCAGTGCTTTTTTGAATTGCAGCTAAAATAGTTTTGTCTTTAGATGCAGCCCCAGCATATTTAGCAGAACTATCGTATGCAATTTTGGCATTAGAATAGCTAGCAGAAGTATAGTAAACATCGCCAAGTGCTGCAAAAGACAAAGCTTTTTGCTGTTTGGTAGCCTTAGGTGTTTTGGTGCTTTTAGTGAGGTAAGTAATGGCCTCATCATTTTTGTTGGCTTTGGCAGCTAGTTTACCTAACACAAAGTATACCTGATCATAGTAGCTAGAGTATTTATTATCCTTCAGCATTTTTTTTAGAGGTACCATGGCGTCAGCTACAGCATTGCCTGCCATTAATTTGTTATAAGCAATATACTTACGGGTGTAAAAGTCCATTTCTATTTTGGGGAAGTGATGCAGCACTTCTTCATAGCTTGCAGCAGCAGCAGCATAATCACCCATATTTTGCAGTAGTTGTCCGTTGAGGAACGCCATGCGAAGTCGCAACCATTCTGGAAGATTGTTATCATCAACAGCTATGTATAATTGTTTCGACGCTTCGGTGTAATTTTTTGCCTCCATATAGGCGAACGCTTTTTCCACAGCCAGTCTTCCAGTAAGGTCGTCGGGCAGATTACCATCAAACTCTAGCAGTGAGAGTACAGATTCGCCGTTTTCGATTTGCCCAGCAGTAGTGTAAGTACGCGCCAGCCATAACAATGCATCATTATGTACAGACTTATGCTGTAAAAAGCCCAGTTTAGACTTTTTCTTTTTTTCCACTACTGATGATGAAGTTTTGGGACGAGCATAATAACTGCTTCTGCCACTGGTTTTGCCTTTTTTAGATTTTTGTTTGTTACTGATAATGTACCTGAAGGCTATTGAAGCATTTTCGTAGCTACCCTTGTAGTAATAAGCTTGGCCTAGTAGCAGATACATATCATTAGACCACTTCACCCGCGGGTCATGTATTTGTATGCCTACTGATACTTTGTGCACAATACTGTCCATATCGGCAGCCATGAGGGAAGAGTCTTTGTTTGGGTTGAAGGGGAACAGCCCAATCAGTGAGTCGTAGTTTTCCTTATTTACTCTCCGCATATTCAACTCAGCTTCTTCCATCTTTCTATTCGCATTAAAGTAATAGTTATAATGCGTAAAAGAGTTTTGGGTGACCCGCCTTATAGGTCCCCATTTTTTCTTCAACATCGATTTGTTGGACCACTCCTCTCTTTTTTGCTTCAGCTTCAGTTCCAGCTTCAGCTTCATTGATTCTTGCTTTTTCTTTTCGGTGGTCTTTGCTACTTTTTCTTTGGTTTCTTTCTTTTTAAAAAGGCTATCAGTTTTCTTTTTTCTAACTAGTTTTATGCTGTCTGCAAACTTTGTTCTTACCGCTTTAGTGCTATCCATTTTGCGTGTTCGTACTGTTTTAGCACTATCTAGCGAGTGTTTTCGCACGGCAGCTATTTTATCTCTAGATGCTTTCTGCACAGCCTTTATGCTATCAGAGCGGTGCCGTTTGGTGAGGGTAACACTGTCAGCATATCTTTTGCTGGCCTTGTACTTTTTTACTTTTGCTAGGCTATCAGTTCTGTATTTTTGTTTGGTACGTACACTGTCTGTTCGTTGTTTGCGCACGGTGGTAATACTATCCATGGCATTTTTACGCACAGCCTGAACAGAATCCAATTTTGATGTTCTTTCTTTCTGAGTAGCTTTTAGTTTATTATTTCTTGCTTTGGCTACACTATCAATGTACTTTTTGCTGGTCTTATATTTTCTGACTTTCGCAGTACTGTCTGTCTTGAATTTTCTAGCTTTTGCTGTACTGTCTGTTTTGACTTTTCTGGCCTTAGCTAAACTATCAGCAAAGCGTTTTCTACTATTGGTTTGTGATTTTAGTAGCGCCGCTCTGGCTTCTTTTGTGCTGTCTTGCGCTCTCTTTCTGGCGTTAGTTGTGGCTTCCAGCGCCTGCTTTCTTGCATTAGCAATGCTATCAGCACGGGCATGACTGTCCTTAGCACTGGTTGTGCCAGTCTTTTTGCCAGTTTGGGCCATAGCACCCACACTAGCAAAAAGAAACGATAAGCATATAAATATGGTTTTAATGCTGATACTCAATCTCTGTGGTTAATTCAACCAGTTTTATTGTTAACGTAAAATGCTGCTTAATATTATCTGACTGGGTATATATCATTTTATATCCTATCTTATTATTGTAAGTAATTGGCTTATTTATTGCCACCAATACTACAACGCCAAAAATAGAGAAAAATACTTCAGTACCGTGCTAGTAGGTTTTTTTCTATTCTTCATACATCAATAAATATTTGTCAAAACGAGAAAGCAGGTTGAGTTTAAACGAGCTCAACCTGCTTTCTTTAGTAAATAAACAGCTGACTAGTGAGCTATTACTACTTGGCCGTTAGTTTTGTTTCCATTAGTATACACCGTAAAAATGTACACTCCAGATGCTATTTTTTTGGTGTTGAATATAACCTTGCTACTGGTTGTGTTCGTAAGTGTTTGTGTTGCTACCGTTTGTCCTAGCATGTTAGTAATGCTAACAGTTACACCGGCCGTAGTTGTGCCTGAGAATGAAATCGTTAGCTCATCAGATGCTGGGTTTGGGAAGGCGTTGCAAGCTATTTGGTTGTTTGCAATATCTTTAACACTAACTTCTGGTACTGGACCAAAGTTGAGATTAATAAGCGGAACCGAAGCATTTGCAAAAGGAAGACCGTCTTGCCCAAACTGTTGGCTGCTGGCACCATCATTGTAAGAGGTGTCAGAAAAACCAACGTATCCTACAATGCTATTAGGTGCTGGCGGAGTACTTTGCAGTACCACCACATCAGCAGTATTACCTTGTCCTTTTATCACCGCTGCATATGTAGTGCCCTCAGCGCCACCAGATAGTACTATATTGCCGCCAGATGCATCTGCATCTACTTTGAATGACGCGTATCTGATAGTAGAAGCAGTACTGATCTCCTCAGCAGCCAATGCTCTGAATTGTGTTACACCATCGTATAACCAACTACTTCCATCAAAGTGAAATATCTGTACACCTACCACCTGACCTGCAGCAGTATTATCATCAAATGCTACACTTACCGATGTTAATGTATCAGTACGGCCAGCAGTAACTACAAAACCAGTAGCTGGGCTGAACGACATAAGCGGAGGTGTTGAAGTTCTGTACACAAATGCTCCACCAGTCAAACGTGCATTTGGTGCATTTTCACTCCATACACTATCTGTAACCACATAGGCTGTAGAATCAAAATTATTGGCTGTTACTGCATCTCCTGTCATATTAACGGCAAAAGGTACAGTGTAAGTGCTATTAGTAGTAGAAAAGTAGCCAGCAGGCGAGCCCACCGGTACAAAATCAACTATAGAGTCTACTGCATTAACTGGTAGATTCACAGCAACATTGTTATCATAAACAGAAGTAGTACCCTGGAAGATTTTAGCATTAACGGTAGCTGCTGGAAAACCAGTAGTACCATAGTTGGTAGCAAAAGAAACAGGGTAAACGGTGTCCATCATTTTACCTGGTTTGGCGCCAAATGAAGAGAAACCAGCAGCTGTTCCACCATAGTAAACGATTGACGACTTATCAAGCGCTACATCTACAGGGTCCATGTCACTTAGGTTGATGTCGTCTATCATCCACGAATAACTACCTCCTGCATATCCGTAATATACAAAACGGATGTACACATCAGTTTGCATAGCTGCTGATGGAGATATGTTTATTTGTACTTGTGACGGATTGTCTGTGTAGACATTGACAGGGGTTGTATTATTGAGCACAACAGGATAGACCTGATAGGTGCCAGGTGTAAAAGATGCATTAGTGCATACCCATACAGAACAAGAGTCGTAAAAGTTGCGGAAGTAATTCTGGAAATTTAACCGTACAGATGATTGAGTAGCACAAGCATTAATAAGCGGTGTTTGTAAATATCCACTGGGGGTACCACCAGATGCTGCACCTATAAGGTCAGAGTCGAATATCATCCAACCATCTGACGCTGTGGTAGAGTTAAACATTCCCATGGTGAATGTAGATGTTGAAGCAGTATTAGCCCATTTCCAGGTACTACTGCCTGAGAAGGGTAGTGAATTTGCTGTCCAACCCGTAGGCAGCGAACTGGCCGTGCCACTACCAAATGTTTCTGGTCCCCAAAAAGTGGACGCAGTTGTTCTAGCGGCATTTACGGGTTGTGGTTTTATACTCTTTTTGTGTAGCGATGGAGGTGCTACAAATGGAACCCTACAAGTTGCGTTTTGTGTATTGTCCACAACATATTTCGCATTTTGTGCGATAGCACTGTTAGCGATAAGACCAATTGATAAAATGAGTACCGTTTTTTTCATCGATTTTTTGTTTTGGTATTATTATTTAAAAAGTTGTTGATAGATGAGTTATAGACTTTTGCTAAAAAATACAGGCTGCCTGATGTAGCAGCCTGTATGTAAAATAGCACAAAAGATATATTAGTTTGCTACTGCTATACGGCCAGTAGATTTTTTACCTTTTGCAGATACGGTGTAAGTGTAAATACCCGTAGGCAAATTAGCTGTATTGAACTCGGCTTTGCCATTTTTGGTGTTGGCAAAAGTAGTAGTTGCTATTACTTGACCCAGCATATTGCTAAGAGTAACAGTAACATCAGATGCGACAGATACAGTGAATGGCACAAATACAGTACCATTTGCTGGGTTAGGATATGCTTCTATCCTAGTTATTTGAGCTACATCATTTACATTTCCTAAATCAGTTATAACACCACACGCAGCACATTTAACATGGAAGTCGATGTATGGATACTGGCTTGTACTAGCACCACCACTTGCACTCCAAAACCACATAGGGATAAATTGTCCGCCCCAGCCCAAAGTAGTATCAGGCAAAGTCTTAAACATGCCATTGTTTCTGTCTGTGGGGCTATAAGTAGCAAACTGGGGAGTTGAGGTAGTGCCTTTGTAACCGACATATGGGCGGAACATATTGTATTTGTAACCTAGTGTAGAGCCAAAAACAGTATCATGAGCTACAAATGTTGGATCTCCGCTTATGAAAGTAAGGGAGGCGCCTATCATATTATTAGCTGGTATTGAAACACCTGCAGCTGTTGCGCCTATTGATAATTCGCCAACGAAAGTACCGTTTGAAAGCGTATCACCCCATCTTGTGTTGTCGAGAAGTATATCTTTTACTATTACTGTAGCACCATTGGCTCTTGTAGTGGTACTATCAAATCTCATTCTGTGATTCTTGAGGGTATCGGTTGAAGCAAGCCCATAATTAGCAAGAACGGTTGGATTGGTGGTGTTAGCTCTGTAAATGTCAGCAGATGCATCACCATTGCCATATACAAATGCAACGCGTAAAGTATCTACCACACTTGTTTTAGTAGGGTTAAAGCCATATCTACCGAAAAAGCGGATGGAGTCTACTGCATAAGTGCTGCTAGATGTAATGTTCATCAATCCTGGAAAATAGTCGAAATTGTTGAATCCAGAATATGCTAAGTCGGCCACCAAACCTAAAGATACAGTACGGTTGTGTTGCCAAATAGTGCCACCAGATGCACTAGAATATGCCATAACAGCCATCGTGTCTTTCCACAAATAAGGGGCAGCAAGCGCTATTGAGCTGGAGAAGGCTGTCTCATTTAGGTCGAAATAGTCAACATAACTAAACCATCTGTCATCAGCGGTTGATTTTGCAGCTGTAGTTGCCGCTCTTTGGTTAATGGCTTCCTTTACGGCTCTGTAATCATAGCTGTTTTGTAAAGGATTGGCAGATACGCTGATGGAACGCTCCTGCGCGCCAGCGGATAGGGCTATAAGGCCCGATGCAATGAGTAAAAGTGCTTTTTTCATTTTTTACTTTTTGTTTTTATTGATTGTAAATTGTTAACTAGTTAGACTTTTATAAAATTATTAACAGCAAAAATTGTACCAAATATTACATTTCTGTCAATTCTCTTAGAAAATATCTTTGCATTTTTTTTTAATCTTTTCAATGTCAATGATTGCCACCGATTTTTTATTCAAATAGTATACTGAACAGCATTATGTATATATATTAACTACATGTTTAGGTGCTAATAAAGACACATACATACCCACAAAAAAAGAGAGTAATGGGGTTCCATTACTCTCTTTCTATCGAAAATTTGTTTTAGCAATTAGTGAGCCAACACTACACGACCTGTAGTTTTCTGACCATTAGCATTAACACTGTAAGTGTAAACACCTGGAGCGAAAGTAGCAGTGCTAAATACAGCAGTACCAGTAGATACTTTACCCATGTTCTGAGTAGCTATTACCTGACCTAATACATTGCTCAAAGTAACTGTAACTTCTGTAGCAGCGCTAACAGTGAAAGGAACATTTACTTGATCGTTTGCTGGGTTAGGATAAGCGTTTGCTTTTGTAACAGTAGCTACTTGATTTACACCAACAACTGGTTCAAAAGTTACACCGCAAGCTGCGCACTGTACTTCATAACCCATGTATATGTGTTGCAAAGTAGCTGCGTTAGCACCACTGTTAGTAGACCATGCCCACAATGGAACATAAGTATCTTCCCAACCGTTAAGGTAAGCAGGCAATCTACGGTAATAAGACAAGTTAGCGTTGCTGTCTGTGATTGGGTGAGTGTAATCTACCCATTGTGGATCAGTTGTAGTACCATCTGTTTTGTACATCACCAAAGGGCGGAACATGTTGTAGTTGTAAGTACCATCGCTATTGAAAACACGTGTACCTGGGAGAGTAGTAGGGAATGAAGCATCACCGCTCTTGAAAGAGATAGAAGCTGCTGCATAACCATTAGCTGGAACATTCAATGGTGTAGGCAATGTTATTTCTTTATGCCACAGACCGTTTGTCAGCGTATCACCCCATGCTGGAGTTGCGCCTGAGTTGTTCAACAGGATGTCGTAAGTATAACCAGTGTTTGGTGTACCTGCCAATGAAGGAAGGATACCAGCTTTCTGGATATAATTCAATACGCTATCGTAATGCACATCCATGAATACGCAAGTAGAACCATAGTGACCACCTGGGCCCAGAGAATAACCGCTAAATATATCATCGGAAGCTATTGGACCACCTGAACCTCTTACGAAAGACAGACGGATAGTGTCAACCACTGCAGATTTAGATGTGTTATAACCATAAAGACCCCAAACATCTACTTTAGTAATGGTAACAGCGTCGGTAGGAGTAACTCTCATAATGCCAGGATAATAATCGTAGTTATTGAAACCTGGGAAAGAAGGATCAAAAACGTTAGCTACTGATACCATTGTATTGTTTGACTCTCCAGTGGTAGTTTGGAAACGAGCCAAAGTGTCATTCCACAATAATGGAACTGTAAGATCTGTACCGAAACCTTGAATTTCCATCAAAGTATCAAAATAATCTGCATAGTAATACCAACGATTAGGAGCTGTGCCTTTTGATGCTGCGTTGTTTTTTGATTTGATGTAAGCACGCATGTCATCAGACTTTTTCACTTTGGTAAAACCTTCTTCTGAGCGCAAAGTAGATACTGCACTCATTACACGCTGCTGTGCACCTGCCGAAAAGGCGATTGAGCCAGAGGCTAGGAGTAAAAGTAATTTTTTCATTTTTCGTAATTGATTTTTGAGATAAAAAATGGTTTCTGTAAAGTTAAGCGGTTTTTGAATTCAAAATACTTTCCTGCGCAAAAAAAATAACAATTCAATAGCGGGTAAAAAGGGTGTTATTTATTATCGCCCAAATATCGTGCCTGAAATTATGCAACATTGTGGCTTAACTCTTTATCGCTTATCAAAACTTCTGGGTGACCCTGTTGGTCGCCTCCTTACATTGCCATTCCCGGCTCCAGGTACGGCACCTGGTCGAGCAACTACCTGTTTGTTTTTGGGAGGATTAATGGTGAGTTGACCTGAGCCCGATGCTGGGTATGGGTGACCTTCTATTACAGGTATTTGTTTGCCTATCAGTTTTAAAATATTTCTGAAATCTGTCCGTTCTTCATCATCACAAAAAGATACGGCAATCCCTGCAGCTCCAGCTCTGCCTGTACGGCCTATGCGATGTACATACGTTTCAGGTACTTCAGGTATTTCGTAATTGATTACATGCGTAAGGCTATCCACATCTATACCTCTGGCAGCTATGTCAGTAGCTACTAGCACACGTATTCTGCCATCTTTAAAATTACTCAGTGCACGTTGCCTCGCATTCTGCGATTTGTTGCCGTGAATAGCTTCGGCTGTTATGTCTACTTTATGTAGCTCTTTTACCACCTTATCTGCGCCATGTTTGGTCCTGGTAAAAACCAGAGCCATTTTTATTTTCGGGTCGCGCAGCACAAAGTTCAGCAGTAGTCTTTTGTCTTTTTTGTCTACATAGTATACTGCTTGGTCTATGGTTTCTGCTGTGGTAGATGCTGGGGTTACTTCTACCTTTTCTGGGTTCACGAGTATTGTGTTTGCCAACTTTTGTATTTCAGGTGGCATAGTGGCACTGAAAAAAAGTGTCTGACGTTTCAATGGTAGTTTTGCAACTACCTTTTTTACATCATGTATAAAGCCCATGTCTAGCATACGGTCTGCCTCGTCTAGCACAAAAATGCTAAGGTCTTTCAGGCTTATATAGCCTTGACTCATTAGGTCAAGTAGTCTGCCAGGTGTGGCTATAAGTATATCTATTCCTTTTTGTAGTGCCTGTACTTGTGCGCCTTGTGGCACCCCGCCAAATATTACTGTATGTTTCAGTTTCAGGTTGCGACCGTAGGCCCCAAAGCTTTCATTTATTTGTATAGCCAACTCACGTGTGGGGGTCAGTATCAGTACTTTTATATGTCTGTGGTTTCTTTCTGCATGTGCTGCATCTAGCAGTTGCAGTATGGGTATAGCAAACGCTGCTGTTTTGCCTGTACCTGTTTGTGCACATCCCAGCAGGTCTTTTCCTGCCAGCAATATGGGTATTGCCTGCTCTTGTATAGGAGTAGGGTTTTTATATCCTTCCGCATCCAGCGCACTGAGTATCGGCGATATAATGTTTAACTCATTAAATGTCATTTGTAATCTGTTTATTAAATAAAAAAGTGAAACCCTGAAGTGTATTGATAATTCCGATACATATGATCAGGATTTGACAGCCGGTGCACCTAAAAAAACCGACACTAAAAGGTTGGAACAAAATGTTACATTGCAAATATACAACAATTATACCACAATTTGGTGCTATAAGCTTTAGTAGTTAAAGGATATAGTAATGAGTGCTTGCTAATTAAACACAAAACAGGGATAGAATATGATTCTACCCCTGTTTCGTTTTTATAACTTATACAGTACTACTCTGCTACAACTGGTGCTGCAGAGCGTATTTCGTCATTTGCTTTATCTGCATATTTTGCAAAGTTGTTTACAAACAGTTTAGCAAGTTCGTTTGCTTTTTTGTCATAAGCAGCTTTGTCGCTCCATGTGTTGCGTGGTGTCAGTATTTCAGACGGTACACCTGGCACCTCTGCAGGCATCAGTACACCAAAAACCGGATGCGCCTCATAAGCTACATTATCCAGCAGACCATTCATGGCAGCAGTTATCATAGCTCTTGTGTAGCTCAGTTTCATACGGCTACCGGTGCCATATGCGCCACCGCTCCAGCCTGTGTTGATAAGCCATACGTTCACGTTAGTATGCTCTTCTAATTTTTTTCCTAGCAACTCTGCATATTTAGCAGGGTGTAGCGGTAAAAACACACGACCAAAACAAGCAGAGAAGGTAGTTTGTGGTTCTGTTACACCTACCTCGGTACCGGCTACTTTAGCAGTATAACCGCTTATAAAGTGATACATTGCCTGAGCTTTCGTCAGCTTGGATATAGGAGGTAGGATACCAAAGGCATCGCAGGTAAGGAAGAAAATGTTTTGTGGTTGACCGCCATAAGATGGTTCTTTGGCGTTAGAGATAAAGTCGATCGGGTATGCAGCACGTGTGTTTTCGGTAATACTTGCGTTGGTGTAATCGACAGTGTTGGTGCCTTCAGTAAAAACAATATTCTCCAACAAAGCACCTGGTTTGATCGCAGCAAAAATCTGTGGTTCTTTTTCGGCACTTAGGTCTATACATTTAGCATAGCAGCCACCTTCAAAGTTGAAAACGCTGGTATCTGACCAGCCATGTTCATCATCACCTATCAGTGCACGTTCAGGGTCGGCACTAAGTGTTGTTTTACCTGTACCGCTCAATCCAAAGAACAAAGCAACGTCACCGTTTTTCCCTTCGTTGGCAGAGCAATGCATACTCAATACCTTATGATTGTGGGGTAAAATGAAGTTTAATACACCAAATATACCTTTCTTCATTTCTCCGGTATAACCAGATCCACCTATCAGAATAATCTTGCGAGTAAAATTTACAATTGTAAAGTTCGCTTGACGAGTACCGTCTATTGCTGGGTCTGCTTGAAAGCTAGGGACTTGCAGTATCAGCCAGTCGTGGTTTTGATTGTCTATCTCTTCAGCAGTTGGGCGAAGGAAAAGATCATTACAAAACAGGTTGGCCCATGGAGTTTCGTTTACTACTCTAATGTTCAGTCTGTAAGTAGGGTCAGCGCAGGCATAAGCGTCTCTTACCCATACTTCCTTCCCAGTAAGGTAGGCACATACTTTATCGTATAGCTTATCAAACGTATCTGGCGACATTGGTATGTTTACATCTCCCCAGTCTACACTATGTTCTGTTATAGCATCTTGTACTGTAAATTTGTCTTTAGGCGAGCGGCCTGTAAATTTACCAGTACTTACGCAAAGTGCTCCTGTGTCATTTAGCACTCCTTGCCCTAATGATAGGGTAGTATTCACTAGTTCTTCCGGAGTTAGGTTCCAGTGTGCAATACCAACATTTATCCCTAGATCAGCTAAATTAACTGATGGATTTTTTCTGCCGAATTCCTGCATAGATTAAATTTTTATTAAGAATTTTCGGGGGCAAAAGTAATACATAATGCCGTAATAGTGTGTGTTAAATTTTCCAATTTTTTCTCATTGTACTAACATTTTATTTTGTGCAAATAATCACGCAAAAAAAGAATCCTGCTAGTTTACGGTCTTATTTTATAGAACTTTATATATACGTATTCATTACTTATTTAATGAGATTGGATTTCTTTTCTATTAATGTGGCTTAATTATTACATGCTATAAAATCTATGCTTATGCTAAATGGGAAAATATAAATAAAATGTTGCTCCATTTCCCGCTATTCCTTCTGCCTTGATGTAGCCATGATGATTGGTCATTATTCTATTACATTTAACCAATCCTAATCCTTTGCCATCATACACTGAGTGGTCAGTATGTAAGCGACCGAATATTTTAAATATATTGCCATTGTACTTATTGTCAAAACCTATTCCTTCATCTGATATTGAAATAATATGGTAGCGGTCATCAGCATTAATACTAGATTTGTGTACTCCTTTTGTATCCAACCCTTTGTTGTAACTAATTTTGATTATTTGATGTTTATCTTTTTTAGAAAATTTTAGAGCATTATCAATCAAGGCTTTAAACAACATTTTTAACTGTGGTTCATATCCTTCAATAGTGGGTAAATCGCCTATCTCAACTTCAGCGTTTTTTTCCTTCATCTGTTCACTGAGGTCTATCAATGTATGTTGTACTATTCTGTTTAAGTCTGCTGGACTTTTATTTTCTTCCGTTTTTGTGAGGTTGGTAAGGTCTGCAAGGTCTGCAATAATTAAATGCATCTTGTGAGCTGATTTATTAATTCTACTTAATGTGTCATTAGTTTCGTTGTTTGCATCCTCATTTTTGTACATAAGCATGTTACTCAGTACTTGTATTTTACGAAGTGGTTCTTGTAAGTTGTGCGATATGGCGTAGGTTATATCTTGAAGCTCAGAATGTGAATTCTTTAACTCTTGCACTTTCGTTTGCAAATTATTGTAGTATAAAGTACTGGTTTTCATTAGTTTAACTAACAGAATGAAGAGTAATAGTGTAACAGTACAAAATACAATTAATAACAACTTTAGCGTATTGGTTGTTAATTGCTGGTAAAATTGCTGTTTATTATATCTCTGCGATAATATTATGTTTTGATTCCCATGTAACTTTCGTATGAGCCTATTTGCAGCAATCATTTTCTTTCTGCCCTTGTAATAAAAAGTAGATGCAACTTCAGGTTTGGAGCTATCCATAAACGCTAGATTGTATTTTCCATATTTTATTCTGAGAAAAATAAGATCTCTTAGATCGAGAATGTTTTTATAATCCGATTTGTCTTTTTTTACTAGCAGTTCCAGGTTGTCTATAGAAGGGTAAATACTGTCAATGGCGCTGTTAACCAACCTATTGTAAACCGTATCCTTTGTAAGCATATATCCTCGTTCCCACCGGTCTAAGTCTTTCAGGTACACCTCGGTTTTGTACAATGTTCTAATAATTTTATTGCTGTGTAGCAACTCATTAGAATATTCTGTAAAGGTGGTTAACCGTTCTATAGAAAACATAGATAAACCCACCATCACTAAGAAGGAAAAACTAAAAGCAACAAGTACAAATAACAGTTTCTTAGTCATTTCATTTCAAATCTACATTTTTAACGCAATTTTTTGATACCTCATCAACTATTGTGTCTCTGTGTTTACAGTCCCGATAGTTCCCTGTCGCTATTATTCATAATTTGCACCAAACTTCGCACCTAATGATAAGAGTAAGTGTTCTTTGTTTGTTTTTCCTATCCATCTTTTTAGAGGCTTCAGGTATCGATGCTTCAGTCAATTTCAGTATTTTTTACAAACATAGTGCTACGTTTTATTCAGGTTATACTCCCAACATTGAGATCTACTGGCAGGTCAACCCCACTAAATTACATTTTGCTACTACTCCACAAAAAATGATTGTTGCCAGGATAAAAACCGATATCATAATTTCTGATGACAAAGGTGTTTTTAAGGAAGATCATTTCATTTTACAAACACCCCCTAAAGCTACTGTGGCTGAGTTGGCAGATTTAAATATATTAGAGTTGCGCAAATACTCATTAGTGAATGGCAAATACAAAATATCGTTGCAACTTACTGATCTCAATGATACTTTTAGTGTTTTCAACTACATAGATAGTGTAACCATCGTTCCCGATACTACAAAGCCGTTTTTTAGTAGTATTCAGTTGCTAGATACCATCATTCAAACTTCAGTCAACACTCAGTTTCATAAGAATGGTAAACAAAACATTCCAATATGTGCTAATTTTCTAGACAATCACATGCGTAGCGTGTTTTATTACACCGAACTCAATAACCTTGCCAATATTCCTAAAGACCGGTATCCACTTTTTTCAAGAATTAGAATCAGCAAAAAACTTAACGAAGGTTTTTCACCAGAGTTTACCATTACGGATACTATACTAAGCACAGCAGATACAAACTTTCATGGTAGGTTTGCTATTGGTAGGTTAACTTCTGGCAACTATTACATAACTGCATCACTCGACGATAAATTGGGGTATAACCTAGCGTCCCAGAGCTTATTTTTTCAGCGGCTAAACATGAACCCTGATAAAGATGAGGTGAAAAAAGCACCCGTTAAAGAAATATTTAAGGATACTGCTATGGAAAATATTACCGTATTAGATCTCGAAAAAACATTTCTTGCAAAATACTCTCTTACCCAAATTAAGGCTATGCTGAAAATGCTGATACCGCTCAGTGACCCTATGCAAGCTAGTACCATCAACAATTTCTTGAAGAAGCCAGATGAAATGTACATGCGTTATTACATCTACAATTATTATTTGGCACTAAACCCCAAAGACCCTGCCAAAGCATGGAAAGAATATTCAGAGCTCATAATGAGTGTAAATAAAAAATTCACTGAAAGTGGTACTGCAGGTTATGAAACCGACCGGGGGATGATATACCTCAGGTATGGCAAGCCATCGGATATCATTACAGTATCGGGCGAAACAGGCTCTCTACCCTATGAAATATGGCAATATAATACCCTGACGCAATTCAGCAATAAAAAAGAGCTACCGAATGCTCTGTTCCTATTTTACAAGCCAGCGCAAATGATGAGTAGTTACAGGCTACTACACTCTACCGTGCCCGGCGAGGTAGTTAACTTGTCTTGGCGCATGTTTCTGTACGTTACCACCAATTCTTCTACGAGTTCTGGTGGTAGTAGTTCCAACTCTCGCGCCGAGCAGTTTTTTGGAAGTAGGTAAGACTTATGGATTTACACCAAAATCGCCAGTTACTACTGACGAGTCAATACATGTAAATGTAAACTTGCCCCTGATGGCAGGTGTTACAGATGTGATAGTTAGCGTGCCATGTACCGATATTTTTTCTATGCTGGGTGTAGGTGCAAGGTAAGATGCACTGGCTAGTGTGCTGTCGAGCGGAAGTGTTTCCAGTCTGCCTTCAAAGTTTCTCATCCATATTTTTACTGTTGCCCCAGACGCCATAACACCTTGTATCTCAGTAGATTGATTAGTACCACTTGGTGTTTTAGTATTAGTCACCATTTTGCCCGACGCAAAAAAGTTGAAGTTGCCAGCCTTAGCTGCCACAAACGGCTCTATGGTATCATCTTTCTTCTTGCAAGACACCAGTAATGATAGTAGCGACAGTGTTATAGCGATTATGTATCTCATGGTTATTTTAGTATTCTATTTTTAGTTGCGTGGCGTATTGTACTAACGGGTGCAAATTTACCTCATTTGTAGAATGTATCTCAAATTGCTTTACAAAGAGGTTGTTTGCCATTTATTCTTCTTCATCAAAGTATATTTTGTAGAAGTTTTTTCCTGTTCGCTCGTCAAATCCTTTTTCTATTAGGCTCTTGTCGCCATGTATATATACGTGAAAGTTTTTGTCTAGCTTCAATACACTTTTAAACACCCTAACTTGTTTTTTTACTGCTTGCGTAGATATGTCAAAATTGTCAGGTAGTTCTATTTCATTCATCTCCGTATAGCTATCCTCAAAACTTTTGAAGGCTTTGATGATTCTTTTGTCTTCAAATACATTCTCTGCAAACTGTTCTTTATCAAACGATTCATTAGCCTTGAAGTATTCCATCGATTTGTTGAGCAAATCAATTTGGCCTGTTTTTTCTATGTCATACTCTTGTGGTAGCTGTGCTGTAATAAACTCTTTAGCCAATCCCAAAAACTGATTGGTATGATAAAAACCGGTAGCTTGTGGTGTCACTCCCAGAAAGCCCTCTCTCCAAAAAGCTGCTTCTTCCCCCCGGTTGCCGTTGCTATCGTATATAAGCACATCAAACCCATTTTCGGCATTGGTGGGCAGTACTAGACATGCCTTGTCAAATTTCGACACGTCTGCCCCTATTCTTAGTTTCACAGACAGGCTGTTCTCGTCTGTTATATCCAGAAAGTTGCTTTTGTTTTCTGTTTTAATGATACCCATTGCGTCTACAAATGCGCCATTCACCAAGCAGTTGCCAAAATAGCACACGTACAACTCGCCAGGTTTTATCTTTGGGTGGGTGCTGTTTTCATAAAGATGTTTGGCTATGTTGATAGCGTTTTTCTGAAAAACTGTTTCATCAGCCAAACTTTCCAGACAGAACGTATAGACTTCATTAAAGCTCAGCGCGGCCCCATGACTGAAAGAATATTTATCTGATTCCAGATTGAACTTACCCAGAAAAGCTTCCTTTATCACTTTACTTTCATCTATGGTTAGTGCTATAGGAGTATCTGTGGTTCTTACCTCTTGTCCGTTACATTTATTGCCCACATAGTGTACCGACACTGCTTTCAGTACTGCTTCACTAAATTTTATTTGCATATGCGCTTAGCTGTTACTTTTATCATTCTTGGGCAATGTTATACGATTCTTGTCAATTAGCGAAATGTCTGATGTGCTAATCATTTACACTCACACATTTTGTTAAAATATTATACTAACGTATATTCTCTAGTTATCGTTACTTTTGTTTAACTTTGCACACTTTTCAATCAATCTCTTCCAATATATGAAGTTGTCGCAGTTTAAGTTCGACTTACCATTAAATCTCATAGCGCAACATCCTGCCAAAAAACGTGACGAAAGTCGCCTGATGGTTATCCATCGTGATACTGGCTTAATAGAACACAAAACTTTCAAAGACATCTTGGGTTTCTTTCACGACAAAGATGTAATGATAGCCAATAACACAAAGGTTTTCCCAGCTCGTTTGTATGGTCGTAAAGAAAAAACCGGTGCTAAAATTGAGGTTTTCTTGCTTCGCGAGCTCAACAAACCCAATCATCTTTGGGATGTAATAGTAGATCCTGCTCGTAAAATACGTGTAGGTAATAAATTGTATTTTGGCGACAACGATGAGTTGGTTGCAGAAGTAATAGACAACACCACTTCCAGAGGTCGTACTATTCGTTTCCTGTTTGATGGTAATGACCAGGAATTCCGTGGTATGCTCGATCTTTTGGGCGAAACCCCATTGCCTAAATACATCAAGCGCAAACCAGAAGAAGAAGATAAAGAGCGCTACCAAACAGTATATGCCAAGTATGAGGGTGCTGTAGCAGCCCCCACTGCAGGTATGCACTTCAGCCGCGAGCTTATAAAAAGACTGGAGATAGTAGGAGTAAAGTTTGCCGAGGTTACCCTACACACTGGTTTAGGTACCTTCCGTCCTATAGAGGTGGAGGATCTTTCTAAGCACAAAATGGATGCTGAATATTTCAGAGTAGACGATTATTCTGCTAATCTGGTAAACAGAGCTAAAATTGAAAAAAGGCACATCTGCTCTATAGGCACCACTACTATGCGTGCGTTGGAGAGTTCAGTTACTGCTCAGGGTCTACTTAAGCCTGAAGAGGGATGGACAAACGTGTTCATTCACCCTCCTTACAAATTCTCTATTGCAGATTCATTGATCACAAACTTCCACCTGCCCAAAACCAGCCTTATGATAATGGCTTGTGCTTTTGCAGGTTATGATCTTATGATGACTGCATACGAAACAGCTATCAAAGAAAAATATCGTTTCTTTAGCTATGGCGATGCTATGCTAGTGATATAGTTTATTTACTTAGTATATTTCATAAAGGGCTTTCTCATTCAACTGAGAAAGCCCTTTTTCTTTGTTTTAAATCTTCTTTTTGTGTGTTTTGACAGTATATTTTATTGCTTCTATCATTAAAGTGGACATTATGGCGCTTTATTTATTTAATTAATGCCATTATGGCGTAATTTTTGTAAAGGCATACTGTTTGTAATAGTAATACCAAACAACTAAAAACAAACAATTATGTACACAAAAAGAAATTACGGCATTCTGCCACGCACAGTAAACGGATTGATGGAAGACATTTTCTTCAATGGTGTCAACAAGTTAAATGAAGAAACAGCACTGTTTCAGGTGCCTGTAAATATTCTGGAAACTGACGCTAGTTACGACCTGCATGTAGTAGCTCCGGGTCTTAAAAAAGAAGACTTCAAAATCAGCATCGACAAAAATCTGCTCACCATTTCCTTTGAGCACAAAGAAGAGCAGAAAGAAGAAGACAAAGATGGTAAATGGCTGAGAAGCGAGTATCGTATGCGCTCTTTCAAAAGGAACTTTACCATCAATGAAAAAGTGGATGTAACCAAAATAGCTGCTAAGTATGCTGATGGTATACTGGTAGTAACATTGCCTAAAAAAGAAACAGTAGAATCTAGCACGCTAGAGATTGCTGTAAACTAATAAGTGTGAATGAGGATGAGTTAAAGGCGGCATTTCCATGTCGCCTTTTTCATGTCTTTTTTAGTGACTTAGAAGTAAAAGAACATTATCTTTTTTGCTTATCCCCTAATTGTCAATTAAATACTTTGGGTAGTTAAAGTATGTGTACTTTTACATGTACATACATGCAAATTTAAACAACAACAATATGCAACCGAACAACGAAGTACTTTTTGGAGAGTACAAACTAGGAGCCTTAACCCTAAAAAATAGGGTAGTAATGGCACCCATGACCCGCTGCCGCGCTATAGGCAATGTGCCTAACGAACTAATGGCGAAATATTATGCCGACCGTGCCAATGCAGGATTGATAATAACAGAAGGTGTGTCGCCATCGCCCAACGGACTAGGATATGCACGTATACCTGGTATATTCAGTGAAGCACAGGTAGATGGCTGGAAAGCTGTAACAGATGCGGTACATGCCAACAACGGAAAGATAGTAGTGCAGCTAATGCATACAGGTCGTGTAAGTCATCAAATGAATTTGCCCGAAGGCGCAGCAATAGTGGCCCCCTCTGCCATAGCAGCTACTGGCGATATGTGGACAGATGCACAAGGCATGCAGCCCATGCCAACCCCTACAGAGATACCTACAGAAGGCATAGCAGCTGTGATAGAAGAATATGTACAAGCCGCAAAGAATGCAGTAGCGGCAGGGTTTGATGGGGTAGAGATACACTCAGCTAACGGATATTTGCCAATGCAGTTTTTGAACGTAGCTTCCAATAAACGTACCGATGGGTATGGTGGTAGTTTCGAAAATCGTAACAGATTTGTGTTAGAGTTGGCATCTGCAATGGTAGCTGCTGTAGGTAAAGAGTATGTAGGTATTCGTTTGTCACCTTATAATCCATACAACAGCATGACACCTGATGAGACAAATGAAGATGCACAATATACAGCATTGGCTAAAGGACTCAACGAAATAGGCGTAAGTTACATTCACATTCTAGGCTTTACATTGCCAGATGCACTATTGCAATCTATACAGAAAGAATACAAGGGTACCATAATGCTGAATGGTGGTTACACTGCCGACCGCGCAGCAGCAGACATACAAGCTGGCAAGGCACACCTCATCTCTTTTGGCAATACCTACATCAGCAATCCAGACCTAGTATCGCGTATGCAGCAAGGTGCAGCACTCACACCAGCTGACCCAAATACATTTTACACACCCGGTGCAGAGGGGTATAATGACTATGCTACATTGTAGTATTTTGTGAATAGTAACATTTAAGATAGGGTAGTACGAAATTTTATATTTCTTACTACCTTTTTTAATTTCGTTAAATTACTGAGTAAATTTACTAACCCATACTTCTGAATAATTGTGTAAGATAACGTATAACAATAGTGGTAAACTTTCACCAATAGTTATCTTTAATATTGACGGTGCAATTATGACCATTCGTAGAAAAATACCTAATATCAACTATGTGCCATGAAAAAACATTATTTTGTATTTATTTTTTGTTTTTTTACAATATCAGGTTGTAAATTAAAAGTTGACCCAATTGCTGATATAGATCCAAGTAGTAAAAATGTATTATTGGAAAACCAAAGAATCAATAAAAAATTTGCGAATCTGGCTCACGACTATGATGGTGATGCCGTCAGATTCGTGAACAGTAATGAAGAACAGAAGTATATAGAAGACTCATTGAATTTGGATGATATAATTAGTTCAGCTAAGTGGTTTACTTATTGTTTGGCTTGTTTCGATACTGTATTTTATTCTCAACATGCAGTTTCTTTATATTGGTATCCTAGCTTTCGCCCTCTATGTAATATGAACTACATCTTAAAGAGAATTGATGCTAACAAAATTAATAGTGATTTAAATAATAAAGAATACGAGATTGTATTAGGTCCAGACGATCCACTCTTTGATTCTTCTGGCATAGTATTGCCCTACAAAGGAAAGAAACGATATTACGAGTACTATGTCTTTTTTCACTTGACTTTCTTGTATCGGCAGCAGCATAAGCCTATTGCTTTTTCATCGGTATATGGTCATATCTGCAATTTTGTGAAGCT
>CAMDNC010000014.1 GCA_945902755.1 Flavipsychrobacter stenotrophus | reverse complement strand
AGGTATCATGGCTGCAAATATATTCTCCATACCGTTGTCAGTGGCAGGTACTGTGCCCCTGAGATTGATGGCTATGGTAGCACCATCGGCACTGCGCCACAGGCTCCACTGGTTGTGCAGCCCCATTTCGGGCGATTTGTATAAACGGGTATACTTAAGCTTGGGGGCAGTTTTGGGAAACAGAACTCGGTCCATATGCCCCGAGCAACGCTGTAGGGTTTCGATGTATTCATCGGCATCAAAACCGGGCCTTAATGGCCCTGCAAATGCTGACCATTGGGCGCACAACACAACTAAAAACAACAAAACTCTCATACTACCTTGCATTTGTGGTGCAATATACTAACCCTGAGCTCCGCAAAATGAAAGGAGGGATGATGAAAACAACGGACTCAATAATTATTGTAAGTTTACCACAGAAAAACACACATAAAATGACTGTAAAATCTATTCAACACTCAGTACAACTGGCAGTGATAGCCAGTGTTATAACTGCTACCATGAGTTGTGGCAACACAGCCGAAGCGCCCGCTGGTACAACTGCTGCTGATACCACCATGGTAGCCCCTGCCAACACCACCCAAAGCGATGTGCATGAGCTACACTGGCTCAATGGCTGGTGGCAAAACCCTAGCAAGGTGGGCATAGCATTTGAAGACTGGAAACTGAATGACAATGGCACTATGACCGGCAGAAGCGGCATGGTGGTGGGTAAGGACACGATAGTGTCTGAAACAATAGTGGTAGAAAAAAAGGAAAACAACACATACTACATACCTACTGTAAAGGGACAGAATAACGACCAGCCCATACCGTTTGAGATGACGAGTGCGGTGGCAGATAGTTTTGTGTTTGAAAATAAAGAACATGACTTCCCCAACCGTATAGTGTACTACAAACTTGCCAACAATAAACTAACTGCAGTGATATATGGCACCATGAACGGTCAACCAGCTTCTGAGCGTTTTGAACTGAGCAGGTAAGCACTAACAAAAGAACACACCATGTAGAATCACACCTTTTTTGAGGGTTGTGTTACCTACATTGGCGATAACATGGTAATTTTGAACAAAATAAACAATACGTAAAAGTAATGTCGCAGAGCAAATTAATAACGATGGATGAGTTCACCATCCAAGAGACACGCAAATTTCCACAAGCAACCGGAGACTTATCGGCACTGCTTAGAGATCTGGGACTGGCAGGTAAAATCATCAACAAACAAGTGCGCAAAGCGGGCCTAGTGGATATACTAGGCAAACATGGTGCTACCAATGTGCAGGGCGAAGAGCAAATGAAACTAGATGTGTTTGCCAATGAAACCCTGATCAACATACTGAAGAACTGCTCAGAATGTGCAGGTATAGCATCTGAAGAGAATGACAACCACGTATCTTATGAAGATACATTCTCGTGCAATGCTAAATATGTAGTACTATTCGACCCACTAGATGGCTCGTCTAACATAGACGTTAATGCATCTATAGGTACTATATTCTCTATTTATCGTCGTGTGAGCCCATTAGGTACTACGTGTACTGAAGAAGACTTTTTACAACCCGGCAATAAGCTAGTAGCTGCAGGTTACATCATTTATGGTAGTAGCACGATGATGGTGTATGCAACCAAATTGGGCGTAAATGGCTTTACACTAGAGCCGTCGATCGGTGAGTTTTGTTTGTCTCACCCCAACATGCAGTGCAAAGAAAATGGCAAAATATACTCTATCAATCAGGGCAATAGCGTAAAGTATGAAGACAGTATGCTGGCTTACCTACGTTACTGTATGGAAGAGAGTAAAGAAGATGGCAGACCCTACACACAACGCTACATAGGCTCAATGGTCGCTGATATGCACCGCACACTTATAAAAGGTGGCATATTTATGTATCCGGGCGACAAAAGTGCGCCTAAAGGCAAATTACGCTTACAATATGAGTGCAACCCAATGGCTTTTATACTAGAGGCGGCAGGCGGTAAAGCAGTAAACAATCACGAGCGCATATTGGATATAGTACCCACAGAGCTACACCAGCGTGTACCTATATTTATAGGCTCTAAAAACATGGTAGAAAAAGCAATGGAATTTGTAGGAGCCTAAGAACTAGCAAAATAAATTAAGCATTAACATCTATACTATCAGCCCTGGATGAATAACATTCGGGGCTGATTTACGAATGGGGGTGTTGTATTTTGAAGAATACAATAACGAAATAGTTAATACCTTCTACTTAAAACAGATGCTACACAGTTTTGCAAAGAATGTAAACATGAGGCTATAGTGGTCTATTTTCCACTAACTTTGACCGCCTTAAAACAAAGTGGTGATATGCTCGATTTCGAAAGGTTTATATTGAATAATGGATTACGTGTATTAGTACATACAGATACTGCTACACCTATGGTAGCAGTAAACCTGCTGTATGATGTAGGTGCAAGAGATGAAGAAGCAGGCAGAACGGGATTTGCACATCTTTTTGAGCACCTGATGTTTGGTGGCAGTGTGAACATACCTGAATATGACGAACCACTGCAAATGGCAGGAGGCGAAAACAATGCCTACACTACCAACGACATTACCAACTATTACATACAATTACCACTGCAAAACATAGAAACTGCTTTTTGGCTGGAAAGCGACCGAATGTTGTCACTGGCATTTGGCGATAAAAGCCTAGATGTACAGCGCAAAGTAGTGTGTGAAGAATTTAAAGAGCACTACCTCAACAAGCCCTATGGCGATGCTTGGCATTTGTTACGTAAATTGGCCTATAAAACGCACCCCTACCAATGGCCTACTATCGGTGAAAATTTGGAACAGATAGAAACTGCGCAACTAGAACATGTAAAAGCATTTTTCTTTAAACATTACAGACCTGTAAATGCCATATTGTGTGTAGCTGGAAATGTGACCAAAGAACAGGTAGAAGCATTAGCTACTAAATGGTTTGGCGATATAGAAGCTGGTGAAAAATATGTAAGACAACTTCCTACCGAGCCTAGACAAGAAGAGGCCAGAATACAAGAACATACGGCCAATGTGCCACTTGATGCGCTATACAAGGCTTGGCATATTACAGGCAGGCTGACACCTGGCTATTATGCTGCCGACCTCATCACGGAGATAATGGGTAGTGGCTTGTCATCAAGATTGTATCAGCGGCTGGTAAAAGAAGAACAACTATTCAGTAGTATCAATTGCTACCATACTGGTAGCCTAGACCCCGGTTTGCTGGTTATAGAGGGCAAGGTGCGCGAGGGTGTGACTCTAGAACAAGCCAATGAGGCTGTAGAAAAAGAAGTAACACACCTGACAGAACTTGGCGTAAGTGACAGCGAATTGCAAAAGGCCAAAAACAAAATAGAGTCCATGATAGCCTTTGAAGATATGAGTTTGCTAAATAGAGCCAATAATCTGGCATACTATGAGCTTATAGGTGATGCATCACTCATAAATGTGGAGTGGGAAAAATACAATGCTGTAACTACGACTAGCCTACTAACCGAAGCAAAAGAGATATTCAGATCAGGCAACGGCAACACACTATTGTACCGGGCAACGGCCAAATAAAAAACAATGGAGCAAAACAATAATAGAGAATTTGAGAACCGAATCACCAAACTATTTGGGATTAAATACCCCATCATACAGGGTGGAATGATATGGGCTGCAGGCTGGCGACTAGCTGCTGCTGTGAGTAATGCCGGTGGACTGGGTATAATAGGAGCCGGTAGTATGTACCCAGAGGTGCTGAAGGAACATATAAAAAAGTGCAAAGCAGCCACCAATAAACCAATTGCAGTGAATCTACCTTTGTTGTACCCATCTATAGAGGAACATGTAGCTACAATAATAGAAGAAAAAGTGCCTATAGTGTTTACATCGGCAGGTAACCCCAAAACATGGACAGCGCACTTGAGGGCACACGGCATAGTAGTAGTGCATGTGGTGTCTAGTGCGAAATTTGCGCTGAAGAGCCAAGATGCTGGTGTAGATGCAGTGGTGGCAGAAGGATTTGAAGCCGGTGGACATAACGGGCGAGAAGAAACAACCACCCTTTGCCTGATACCAGCAGTGAGAGCTGCCATCAATATTCCACTGATAGCCGCAGGCGGGATAGCAACAGGTAGAGGAATGATGGCTGTAATGGTGCTAGGAGCAGAGGGCGTGCAAATGGGTAGCAGATTTGTGTGTACACCAGAAGCATCAAGTCATGATGCATTTAAACAAGCGGTTGTCACAGCAAATGAGGGTGACACTATGCTGTCGTTGAAAAAACTTACGCCTGTACGGCTTATCAAAAATGAATTCTATGCCAAAGTTGCCGCTGCAGAGAACAATTGTGCTACACCAGAAGAACTAAACACCCTGCTAGGCAGAGGAAGAGCGAAACTAGGTATGTTTGAAGGTAATATGGCAGAAGGCGAATTGGAAATAGGGCAGGTAAGTAGCATAATCAGCGATATAACGCCGGCTGCCGATGTGGTAGCACTAGTGTGGAAAGAATTTAATATAGCTTGCAGTTCACCATTTACCCTTTAATATATATGTATATTCACCAACGTTTTACCCTTTTGCACCGTCTGTAATTAGCATTACAACATTAGCTGAATGTTGCAAAATAAGCTGTTGTTTGTATCTAGGGAAATTAAGTTAATGAACTTGATTTACTTTGATATATTTGTATAGTATTTTTATCTTTACCCGATAAATTTTTATGAAGAGATTTTTATTTACCATAGCCATATTCTTATGTATCCATGACTTGTTCGGGCAGGCGATAACGCTACCTACGGGCAATCTTGATGCATGGTATCCTTTTTGTAGTGGAGCAGATCTAGTAGACAGAACGTTTGCTGGATATGACTTAACTGGCGCCAACCTTACGCCTGCCACGGACCGTTTTGGTCGTCCTAATAGGGCATACAGTTTTAATGGAGTAAATAGTGAAATGCACTATTCTACCTTCTTTCCCATACCTGTATTTGGAGTGAGTGAGTTTACTTATTCTTGCCACATATACCCCACTGCCATTCAAGATGCAATCATCCTTTACAATGGTAATCCTACTGTAAATGGATTAGGAATAGTGATGAACGATGGTACTTTTGGTGGAGGGCCTGGAAACAGTGTTTCTATTTTGCTCAACGGAACAGATCAACAATTAGCAACCCCCATAACAATCAACCAGTGGCATCATTTGTTACTGCGCAGAGTGGGTAATGGTTATGTGTTTTTTGTGGATGGTGTTAATGTAGGCAGCTACATCCCTGCCACAGCGCCAGGATTTGCATCACCTACAACAGTATTTCAACTGGGATATGATTTTACCTCAAACGCGAGAGCATTTACTGGCAGAATTGACGATGTTGCCATTTACAGCCGTCAGGTAAACAATCCTGAAGTATTAAGGCTACGTGATTTTAACCCAAACATACTGTTTACCCTCGGCGTAGATACTGCAGTATGCGAAAACGTAGTGAATATTGGTGGTGGAGGTACGGGTGCAGGATTAGATACAACACAATATCCTAACAAACAGTTTTTTGCAGGCGGATATAAATACACATGGAGCACTGGTGACACTACGAAATCAAGAATAACAATCAACTTCCCAAATGGTATTGTTACTCCCGATTCTACGCGCTCATTGACCATTGAAAAGCTTTATTCTTGCCCTACAAATAGAGCCGTTACGATACGCCACATTATACCTAAAGTAGACCTTGGCAATGATACCATATTTTGTTCGGGCGACTCATTACAACTAAATTCTGTACCTAATGCTGTTTCCGAATATCTGTGGAGTACAGGCGATACAACTTCTACAATAAAAGTAGGCGTAACAGGAATTTACTCAGTAGTAGTTGATAGTTTATCAGGCAGATGTATCGCTTTTGATACCGTTTCGGTATTAGTAGTACCACCCACAAGCGTAAGATTGCGCAGCGATACTCTATTGTGTCAGGGTGGGTCAGTATTGCTTTCTTCGCTTGACACGCCTTATACAGCACCAGTATATGTTTGGAGCGACGGAATAACCAGTACTCCGACCCTGAATGTGACTGCATCGGGTACTTATTGGCTTGAAGTGACTGACAACAGTTGTAAAGATGCAGACACGGTAAACATCACGATAGTGTATGACACTGTTACCGTTTTGAGTAATGACACTGCAATATGCAAAGGAGCCTCAGTAACAGCAATATCATCATTTGACCCAGCAATAACCTACCAATGGACACCAACGACAGGTATGCCTGTATCTACCATTCCTACTCCGCTTATAACACCAGATACATCTGCATGGTACGTAGTAAATGCAACGATTTTGTCTTGTGTAGCAAGAGACTCTTTCTATATCGACGTACAACCTACTCCAATTGTGAATATGGGAGGTTACAGAAACATTTGTGAATTTGACACGATAAAGATAACTCCGATTGTGTCGCCGGGGTGGTACACGAATTACATTTACGACTGGACCCCAGGCACTTTCCTTGATGATTCAACGGCTCCAAGTGTCATTTTCACTGCAGGAGACACTACAAAACTAGTATTGATAGTGACTACTCCAGCAGGCTGTACTAGTGCCGACTCCATAATAATATTTAAGTACAACGGTAACTTTGCCTTTATGGGAACGGACACGACGGTTTGCCCTGGAGATTCTGTAACTTTGTTCCCGTTATCCACCGAACCTGGCACTACTTTTTACTCATGGTATCCGGCTACTTACATCAATGATGCATTCTCAGCAACACCTACTATCAAACCAATAACCAATATAAATTATGATATTATTGCCACAAGTATGTTCGGATGTAAAGACACGCTGTCGTATTCAATAAAAGTAAATCCGGCTGCTGTAATTACAATAACAGACTCCGTAGTACTGTTCCCCGGTGAAACCTATCAGATCTCTCCGGTTTCCAACTGTAACTATTACTCATGGGCTCCACCAGTAGGACTGTCAGACACATCCGTATCCAATCCTGTTGCGAACCCACCTGTTAGTACAAAATATATAGTAACAGCCCGTACAGAAGATGGATGTAAGGCTATCGATTCAATTAGCATTAGAGTAAATGAAAACTCCATTATTTCTGTTCCCAATGCTTTTGCTCCAAGTTCTTCTGTGAATGGCAAACTGAAAGTAATACTGAATGGCATTGCCCGTTTGCGTTATTTTAGGATATACAACAGATGGGGTAATTTGGTGTATGAAAGCGATGATATAACCGACGGATGGGATGGAAATATTGGTGGCGTATCTCAACCTTTAGGGGTATACGTATACGAAGCAGAAGCAGTAACTGATAAAGGCAAAATTCTGCGTAAACAGGGCAACGTTACATTGCTAAGATAAAATACGATAATTTTTATAATAAAAAAGCAATGGGGCTGAAGTTTCTTCAGTCCCATTGCTTTTTTAAATGCTCATTACAAATCCCTGTAAGCTACAGGCTTGTAAGGAATGCCATTGTATCTACCCCATCGGCATAATTATTTAGGGCTGGTTTTTGAGCACTACCATAAGGGAAAAAGTTTTTCCCTATAATAGCTTGAATATTTTGGTTTCCAGATAGCGACGCAATCAAAGTTTGATAATCGTCGTAATAACGATAGTGCAACACACTAACTGCAGAAAAAGGGAGATCGTTCTCAACGAGCAGTAAAGACTCATTGCTCATATAAGGCACCCTATTTAGTAAATAGATAGCTAAGTGATAATCGTAGTTGTTTTTGTATTTATTGAGGTCGGCATAATCATTATACTTACCAAAAGCGTTTAACAATCTGGCAAAATCGAAATTGCGAGGCACACAAATCTGCGTAACATTTCTGCACCCTAGTCCGTAGTAAAGGTAGACATCGTCTGCCAACGATGCCAGCTGCTCATCCGTTTCATTACCATCAAGAATAGCAACAGATGTACGATTTTGGCGTATGATATTAGGATACTTACCAAAATATTGTTCGAAATAACGAGCAGTATTATTACTACCAGTAGCAATGTATGCATCACAACCATTTAGTCGATCTGCAATAGTTATTTTCCCAGCTAAGGTAGAATCAGTTTTTATCATTTGCTCAATGATATGCCTCTGCAGGACATCGTCTTTTGATGACAACTTGATATGAAGATTATGACCACAAATAAAAGCGCACAAAAAATCATGGAAACCAACCAAAGGAATGTTACCTGCCATAATGATACCCACATTTCGAATGGTTGCTGGCATGGGATACGAGGCTACCCATTCTGTAAGTTTTGCTCTGTCTAAGTATTGCTCAACTATATTAACCACTGCCATGTCAATGTGAGCAGCTGTAAACCAAGCGTTAGCTTGGGCGGCTCTGAACTTGGCATTTTGCCACTCTTCGTTGTTAGCTTTCAGATACTCACCGACACTGACTAGTAAGTCTATTCTTTGGGAGATTAATGCATTTTCTATCATAATAAATCTTATGCTTGATATGGTACAATTTAGGGTACAGTATTTGAAGCGAAGTTGTAACTTTGACCAACAAAATCTGTAAAAAAGAAAAGTTTTATGGCAATAAAAATAACCGACGAATGTATTAATTGTGGTGCTTGCGAACCAGAATGTCCTAATAATGCAATTTATGAAGGTGGTGTAGAATGGGCAATAGCGGACGGAACATCGGTGAAAGGCAGTTACACCCTTATGGACGGAACTGTAACTGATGCCACTGCTGCACATCAACCATTTTCTGTAGACACCTACTACATTACTGCCAACAAGTGTACGGAATGCCAAGGATTTCATGAAGAGCCACAATGTGCTGCAGTATGCCCTGTAGACTGCTGCGTGCCTGATGAAATGTACAGAGAAACCGTAGATGAGTTATTGGCTAAAAAAGGCAAATTGCACCTATAATTTTAAGTAACTATATCATTTAGCCTAATCAGTGTATAACTGATTAGGCTAAATGTAATTTTAGTCTAGTTTAGGCATTCCTATTTTCTTCCAAGAGTCATCTTTTTTCAATCCTGCTTCATCTAGCACTTCTGCTATTTCTTTAAGAAAATCAGGACCGAAGGAAGCACTATAAATTGTCTTCTTAGTACTTTTATAATTGATTGTGATGTTCAGCCCTGGCAAGTCTGGTAGCGGATTGTCGTACATTTCTTTGCAGGTATCTACCCTATACTTTACAAACATTTCTATAATACCTTTGGCTTTTTCTACCCCAATATTTTTCTGGAATATACCTGTGTCTTGGGTGAAACGATTGCCTGTGTAAGTAGCAATACCATTTTTGTTGATATCGATAACATAGTCTGGGCACTGACCATAACACATGGTGCGGTGCATGCCTACAGATACGATGTTGCCGACCGTAGATTTTGGCTTTTTCTTTTGTTTTGACTTTTTGGCTAATGCGCACGAAAGGGTGGAAAGCATTAAAATAACCAAAGCAATTTTCTTCATTTTATTTTAATTTACAACCCCAAAGATAGTTGTATAAAACGAGAAAGCTCCCTACCCTAAACACTACATGCCATGCAAAGAATAGAAGAACATGAAGAACTATTTTACAGACTTTCACTGCCGTTTGTGCAAGGTGTAGGAAATAAGACCAGCAGGGCCATGCTGGAAAAATATGGTAGTGCCACCGCAATATTTAAGTCGCCATTAAAAGAGCTGAAAACCATAGATGGAATAACAGATATTAAAGCTAAAGGCTTTGTAGATGCAGAGGTTCTGAAAAGAGGTGAACAGGAATTAAACTTTGTATTGAAGAATGATATAAAAGTGCTGTGTGTCAAAGATAACTACCCCAAACGGCTGACCAACTGTGTAGATGCTCCTACAATACTGTACTATAGAGGCAATGCTGACCTAGATGCTGCCAAAATAGTGGCTATTGTAGGTACTAGGAAAAATACTGACTATGGGCACAAATTGTGCGAAGAGCTAGTAGACAGACTAAAACAAGTGGACGATATACTAATAGTAAGCGGACTAGCATTAGGGATAGATGCTATAGCTCACAAACGTTGTGTGCAACAAGGTATACCAACAGTAGGTATATTAGGGCATGGATTAGACCGCATATACCCGTTTACACATAAAGGGCTGGCAACACAAATGGAAGAGAATGGTGGGATTCTGTCTGAATTTGCATCGGAAACAGCACCAGAAAGAGGTAACTTCCCGGCAAGAAACAGAATAGTGGCCGGCATGAGCGATGTGACAGTGGTGGTAGAAAGCCACGCTACAGGCGGGGCGCTAATAACCGCTACTATGGCGGCAGGATATAACCGAGAAGTAGCCGCATACCCCGGCAGAGTAACCGACACCCGAAGCGCTGGCTGTAATGAACTGATACGCACTAATGTAGCGGCAATGATAACGAAGGCTGACGACCTGATAGAGCTCATGAACTGGGATACAAAAAAAATTCGCAGACCAGTGCAGCAACAATTATTCATTACACTAACTGAAGAGGAGCAAAAAATTATAGACGTACTGCAAACTAGAGAAAGTGTGCATAGTGATGAGCTATTTCACCAATCTGGATTGGCTAGCTCGATGCTGGCTGCAACACTGCTGCAACTGGAAATGCAAGGACTTATAAAATCACTGCCCGGAAAGTTCTACAGAATGGATTAACTATGTGTGTATAAATTGCGAGGCTACTTTTTTGTTTTCAGTGTTACTTTCTGTGTGCTTTGCAAAGAATAATAATGATGTGAAAATCGAATAAAATAAAATACCCTGCTGCCGAGCAAGCAATGTCTCTGTGAAAAAAGTAATACTTATGATGATAAGTAAATAGAGATAAAGTTTGTTGTGGGTGCGCAACGCACGGACAAACTGGAGTACCAAAACCGCAATCAGGCCAACAATACCTATGATACCGAATGACAGCCAATCAGAAAGATATTGGTTGTGAGGATCGAAGTAGCCTACCCAGAAGCCTCGATGTAAAGAGTTAAAAAAATAGCGCTGGTTTAATAATTCCAGCGTTCTACCGGGTCCAACTCCTGTAAGCCAATAATGCTGTAGCATGGTTATATCTGTCTGCCATATGAGCTTGCGCGCATGGACTGAGTTTTCCACTACAGCTTTACCTGAGTCAGACTGAAACATGCCTAACATCTCTGCTGCACGCTGACGAAAAAAGGGAATGAAAACCCAAGCAGCACCCACAATACCGGCTAATACAATAAATGCACCTCTGAACTGACGCAAAACATGGCGCTGAATCCAGACAAAATGAAGAGCTACCAATACCAGCGCTATAATGGGTGACTTAGCAAACAATGCCAACATAAATACCAATAGGAGATAAGCAATGGTATTTCTAATAATCTTGTGACGGATGGTGGGTACTGGCTGTAATAGCGTAATGCAAATAGCAAACGCCAAATACATACTCATATAGGTAGGATGAATACCCGTAAATGGCTCGAAAATGGTGCGGTAACGCACGTGTGATAAAGGCAATAAACCGCCATCCACAACAAAATGTTGGTATAAAAAATAACCATTCCCCAGTAAACACATTAGGATACAACCATACACAAAAAATAGTAGCTGATCCTTAACAACACCCCTGAATGAAGGAGCTGTAATGGCAAAAACGAAAGGAAGTAGAAAGTAGGCTGCTCTACGCTCGCACAAAGTGAGTACAAAAGTGCGATAAGGCATATCTGTGAGCGGAACTGCCCCTACATAAAACAAGTACCCACCACCCAAAAGAAATGCCCAGAACAGTAGTTTTGTATCAGGCCATTGCATGGTGAATAGTGTGCGAATAACGAAATAAATACATGCCCCGATAGCAGAAAACACCTGAAATCGCTCAGGTAGAAATATGCATATAACCAGCAATCTGGCTATGTATATATCTATCTTCTGAATGCTATTTAAGGGACTTTTCATTTTCATTTATGGCAATTCCGCCATCGAGCGCCAAAATACGAGAAAAAAAAGCGATTAAATGAAAGCAATCTCGGAGAACCAGAATAAAACATACTTAGAAATCTGTGCCTAAAGCAAAATAGACTATAGGTGTAGGTTTGCCTTCAATATTCCAAGCAGCATCCAGCCTAACAAAATAGCCCGACAATGATGTTCTGAGACCAGCACCATACCCTACGGCCAAACCTCCGCTATTGGGCACTGTAAGACTAAGCGCCACGTTATTCAACCCCTGAGGGTTGCCAAAATTTGGGAAGACATACGTATTTGAAAGATTACCAGCATCTGGTAAAAATCCCTTCCAAGCAGTTCCGGCATCTACAAATGCTACCAATTGTAAGTTTTTGAGCATGGGCGACTGTACTGGTCGCTTAACAAAAGTGGTAACAACTGGCAAACGAAGTTCGGTAGATACAACTCCGAAGTTGTTGCCGGTGCGAGCGTACTGATTGTAGCCACGCAACGAAGTAGCTAACATCTGAAAGCCAAAATGATCGGCAGGTGCTTGATTGGCATTGGCACTGTTTTGAGGAAACATCCAGTTGTCTACCCCACCCATAAGATATTGCACCATGCTGCTACCGTCAGAGTGGGCATAAGCTACCCTATTGGCCAAAATGAAGTTTTTGTGCAGTTTCTGATAATGGCGAAAATCAAGGCCTATGTTGTAACAACTACGATTACCATTGTTGAGACCAGCGAAATACTCAGCGTAAACCTTGTAACGAGTACCATTCATGATGTTGAGTGCAGGCGTAATTGTATTGTCGAACACAAACTCTAATCTGCTCATAGATGTGTAAGAGGATGTGTTGGAGAAGTCGAGCGCCAGACTTAATGTATCAATTACCTTTTGCACGAATCTATCTTCTCGTACCAATGTATTGAAACGCACGCTGCGCAAACGATCAATTGGCCTACTGAGCTCAAACTTAGCCATGTGAGTAGTAGTTTTAAACAATTGTTGCTTTACAAATAGCAATACATTGTTGCGATCTACATATCCTACATCTTTATACTCTTTGTTTTGAGAGCGCAAAAAGAGAATTCCCCAATCTACTCTTCTTTTAAAATTCTGATATTGTAAAAAATAAGTAGAATTGGCACCTGAAACTGGCAACTGAAAGCCAGCAGTAAATCGGTGATCTTCCATCAATTCATTGAGCGACAAGGTAGTGAGAGCGGCCAAGGATGGATTAACAAATTGACCTCCGTTAGCAGCAATTGACTGATATTGATTGAAAAGTATAGTATTATCTAGCTTTACAGATAAAAAGTCGGGTTTAAAGCTGTTTCTGTAAGCTGCTGGCTTCATTTTGAGATAAGCACTGTCAGTAATAACAGTGAGCACAGTGCTATCGTCTGGCTGCGCCGCAACAGGTTCGTCTTTTATCAGCGTGGATGTATCCAGTGTTCCAAAACCTACTTTCGGCTGAGTTTCGTTATCAGAGAACTCTGATTGAAAAACGTTACCCCCTTTTATCTGCGTGCGCACAGGCTGGTCGTAGCGCACAATTCCTGAAGGATCTCTTACGATAGCAGAATTTTTACTTGCTGCTGGCACTACAATCTCTGGCTCTAAGCGCTCTGCAGATAATATCGTAGGCGAAATAGACCTAGCTGCAGCACTGTCGCCAGGCATGTGAGCATTGTGGTAGTAAACAATGTACTTATCTTTCAGCTGCACTACATCTGTTACCTCACCTGTCGATGGGCTATATTGATGCTTCACCACACTAGTACTATAGTTGGTAACTGGCATAGAATATGCAGAATCAAGGTTATTTTTATTTCGGGTAAACAGAACTACGTATTTATTATTGATACCATTGCTATCATGGAGGTAAGCGAAATTATCAGGACCATATTGAACAGGCTGCGTAATGCGACCTTTTTTTACATCAGTGCATTGTATCAATTCCTTCTGCAATGTTTTGGTGTTGTAAAAAAACAAATTAGTTGGACCTGCAGGAAGTTCATTTACCCTAACAGGTACATCAATGTTAGGTTTGGGCCTGTTAGATAAGAAGAGGATACCTGTGCGAGATCCACCACTAATAAACTCAGGGGAAAGATCATCCCACACATCGTCTGTGATGTTGGTCATCTTGGTACCTCTGATAGAAAACATGTAAAGATCTGTCTGGCTCTTACGGATAGCAGAAAAAACGAGGTTTTTATCATCCTCCATAAATGCCATTGAAAGCACTCGGTCGAAACGGTTTTTGGGTATTTTATAGTTTTCTATTCTGCCTCTGTTGTTATTATAAATGCGCAACAAAGTAGTGGATCCGGCACGATATAGTATGGCCAGTTTGTCGCCACTTTTAGACCATGCCAACATAGGATAGCTAGGGTCAATCTGATCGGTAAGGTCTTTTTGCCCACCCTCAAGCAATTTAGAAATTGTTTGACTGCCAGTGGTTTTTTGCATGTATACGGTATACAAACCGTCTTTCCATGCCACATAACTTATGTCTCTGCCACTAGGCGACACTACTATGTGGCGCAGCACGCTGTTATCTTTGGGTACTTTGATAGTAATTCTACCATTAGTACTGTCAGGTTTATCTTGCTTCTTTTCGTCTAATACATATACGTTTCTGTAGTATCTAATGCAAGAATCGTAGGCTTTAGTGACTTTCATGTTTAGGTTAGTAGGATCTTTCATCGCCTTATTAAGACCTGACTTTTGCTGCATACCATACAGAAGTGTTTTTACGGTATTGGGACCATATTGATTAGCAACAAATTTCCAAAATGCTTTCCCTCCAAGCTCAGGATGTAACTCAGCTAGTTCGTAAAAACCTTTTTTGGGATTTGCGTCAAGTATTCCTTTCCATTCGCTGTTACTCTTTTCGTCCCAGCCATCTACCAAAAAAGCTATGTACCCCGCAGTTACCCAGTCTGGTAAATTGAGTAATAAAGCATTTTTCACCATCTTCTTCAGATTGTCGCCAAAAATCATTCGTTGCATGACCACGAGAGCCATACCTGAGCGAATTTGTCTACGCAGGTCGGCATGATCTCCGGTAAAATATACGACCAATTTATCATCAACAATTTTCAACGACCCCGCTCTAGAGTTACCTAATAATGGAGATTCTTCTTTAAGCCCTACATTAGACTGACGGTATTCATCGTATGAGTTGTACAATATAATATTGAACCTTGATGGAAACGCCCCACCAAGTTTTTTTTCAACTACAGCGATGTCATACTCAGCCTCCTCAGCGACATATCTGCCAAGTTGCCTACCAGCTTTGTCATAATGATATACTCTGAAGTGACGGGTATCAAAAAACTTCCAGGCAAATTTTCGGTCTTGAATTCTGTTTTGCCCAAACTGTTCTATGTTAGACTGGGCAAACGAAAACAATGGCATAAAAACTGCTAATGTCGCCGTACAAAGCGACAAAACCAAACCCCTCAAGCCTCTAGATATGCTCATGTATTCAACTCTTTTTTATCCAACTCATTTATAGATTATTACTACAAAAAACGAGCCATTTTGCAAGCACCACCACCACCACATCTTTTGTGAATGGCTAATTTGCTACATTTGCTATACAAATTAAAGAAATTATACCACTCCGACATGTTAAATATTCATTTTTTCACCTTCAACGCATTTCAGGAAAACACCTATATCATTAGCAATCATAAAAAAGAATGCTGGATTGTAGATCCCGGAATGTATGAACAACGTGAAACAAACGAGTTTATTTCGTTTATCGAAAAAAATCAACTTATACCACAGGCTGTCATCAATACTCATGGTCATCTCGACCATATTTTTGGAGTGCAAGCAGTTGTAGATAAGTATGCTATTCCTTTCGGCATACATGAGAAGGAGCTGCCCATCTTGAAACGAGGTGCGGATACAGCTGCTATGTTTGGGTTGCAGTTTAAAGATTTACCTACTTCCAACTTCTTTATAGAAGATGGAAAAAAAATGAAATTGGGAGATGATGAAATCATGGTGTTTCTTACACCAGGTCACTCACCCGGCAGCGTATCATTTTATAATGCCGAAGGCAACTGGGTAATAGCAGGTGATGTATTATTTAATGGCAGCATAGGCAGAACTGACCTACCGGGTGGCAACTTTGATACACTTATTGAATCGATACGCACCCACCTGTTTACCTTGCCCGACAACACTATTGTATTATCAGGGCATGGACCAGCGACTACTATCGGCGACGAAAAAAAGCACAACCCATTTTTGAAATAGATTTTATCGCCGCATCACCACCATACCATCTACCACATACAGCACACCATACTTACCACATGTACTGATGTCTATAAAACCACCTCTGCTTGTTTGTCTTACTGATGGCAGATAGGCTATCATGTCAACAATATCTGTATATGGCAGCGTCTTTATCGTTTCCGTGGCAAATGTGTAACGGGTAGGCAGTTCAATATCAGGCAATGGTATTAAGGGCTTTATATGCTGCCTTGGTGGTAGATCCTTCATGTTATACACATAGCAGTGATAGTCTACAATATACCTCGTACCATTTGTCATTTTTTTAGCATCTAAAAATGAGGGTTTGGGTACTGTAGCCACGCTCTGCGCGAGCAAAGTGGTAGAAAAAATGAAGAAATACGCCATTAAAAACACCCACAAAAGCCGCATGAAAAGAAAGTTTGTTCAACAAATAATAACCAACAAACGGCGTAGCAAAATTTTAACGTTCCTACCCTACTGCACAGGTACACGCTTCACACTGTCTACCTTGCCATTACTGATGTACTGTATGGTGCGAAAACGAGGCCTATTGATTTCGGTTGGTATCATATCGCCATAAAGGCTGTAATCGGGCAATGATGATATCCTTTTGTTTAGCCAATAGGAAGTACCTAGATATCTAGGTTCGGGATAGTAGATAAACAAACACGTACCCTCTTTGATAGTATTGATGATAGGCGCTGACAACTCTACCGGAACAGCAGGACAACCCCAACTGCGACCCAAACGTTGATTTTCGCAGATGTATTTATCACTCACATATTCTGCACCATGCACTACAATGTCGCGCTTGAACGCTGCATCGTTAAATCCTTGGTCAAGCCCTTCTACATGTAGTGAATATCCATGATCACCCTCGTATGTATCTGTTGTTACATAAAAGCCCAAGCTACTTTGGTGTGAGTTTATTTTATTTGAAAAAGCCATGGCGCAGTCCTCGCCAGTAGCCTGCCCATGAGCCACATAAGTGTTGAACAATATCTCGCGTTCGGCAAGGTCTATTACCCACATCCTATCGATAGTAGATGGCTGGTTGAAGTCGCAAATGGTAAGGATTTCCTTTTCATTCGTGAGTTTACCTGCATTTTTTAGATTCATATATCCACGCATAGCCTTGTTGAACACCACATAAGATAGACGTTCACGATTAGTGAAGTCTAACTGTTTGTATAGCGTAGCAATATAGTTTTCTATCCTCGCTGCTTCGTTGGTGGCATTGGCTTCTGTAGCCAATACTATTTTGTACGAAAGGGCAATGAGTACATAAATACCAAAGCACATCAATAGTTTTCTGAACTGCATTTGTTTGATAGTCAAATATGTGGTTTGATTGATGAGTTGTAAAGGTACGACAATAAATAAATAGACCTGCCAACAGTAGTCACCCAAAAAGCAACCGCTTTTATGTAATAATGTGACATATACCAAAAGATAACAGCATAGTGGTAACAAAAAAAAGTGCAGCGGTTTTACAATTGCTGCACTTTTTAAAAATAATAACTTGGTTGTTACAATTTCGCGCTCTGTATGCGCAATACTTTTCTGTTTTTCTTTTGCACCCTCATTTTTTCGGGAATCAGTTTTAGTATTTCGTCCATCAGGCTTTGCAACACACTATCTCTCACGAAATGACTACTAGTCACCAAGCTTATTTCGCGCACAGGCTCTGCACCATCAAAGTAACGGATATGCTCTATCTGATCTTCGTTAAACTCTAGTGTAGCCAGCTCAGGTAAAATTGCCATACCGCCATTTTTCTCTACCATCTTACGTAGTGTTTCCACGTTACTAGATTCATACCTGTAGGGTCTTTCAGACTGTAGTTTTTGTATCTGATCGCTACACAGGTTAATAATCTGATTGCGCATACAGTGGCCTTCATTGAGCAACCATATTCTCTCCAGCGCAATATCTTCAGGCACTATCATCCGTTTGCTCAGTGCTGGTTCACCTTCACTAAAATAACCTACAAATGGCTCGTAAAACAATGGATACTCTTTTATGCCGTTTTCTTCTAGTGGCGTACTCAGTAGTGCAGCATCAATTTCATTGTTGCGAAGCGCGGATATAATTTGGTTAGTTTCCATTTCCTTAACCTCCAGTTTCATGTCTGGAAAAGCCTTGGAATAATTATCGAGCAAAGCTGGCAAAATGTTAGGTGCTACTGTGGGTATAGCTGCAAATCTGAACTTACCAGAAAGTGTTTTCTGTTGAGCTTGTATGAGCTCGTGTATTCGCTCACACTCAGCCAAGGCTGTTTGTGCCTGTGCTACTATTATTTCACCCATATCTGTTACGGCTATGGGGTGTTTGTTGCGGTCAAAGATTTTCACACCCATCTCGTCTTCCAACTTTTGTATTTGCATACTCAAGGTGGGTTGTGTGACAAAGCATTTCTCTGCAGCAGCTACAAAGCTTTTATATGTTGCTACGGCTACTACGTATTCTAGTTGTGTAATGGTCATTTAGTTGATATTATAGAACAAACATAACGTTAATACAGGATATAGGCAAAATCTATGACAAACATTAACATTACCATTTTACTTGTGTGGACGGACAAAGAAGCTCTCCTTTTTCTTTATTTAAAAATAATGGCTTCATACCATTATTCCACAAATGTGATTTAAAACTCTCATCACGTATCACATCAGTTATCCTAATTGTAGGCAACCAAATAGTTCCATCATAATTATTTGGTTCATTGATCTTGAACAAAGCTGCTACACCTAGCTTAGATGGCAAAACACCTAGAAGAAACACTACAAAAGGATTGAGATGGTGATGTAATTGCGACCATGAAATTTCGTCAGCGTCAGCTATTTGCACATGATTGTATTGGTCAGGCACCAATTTACTACCATCCAACATTTTCATTAGTATTTTATATTCATCACTGTCCTGTTCCATAACATTAGTAAGCACCAATACCGGTTTTGGGGTCATGTTGTTAATGCCCTCTGGTAGGCGATTCCAAACAGTATCGTTTTGGGTAGTAATTATTTTGGTAGTAATAATGTTCATTGTTAATTGTATTTGGCATCCAATGCATCAATATTCTTCGAATTCAAAAAATACTTAGTATCAAATTATGAACGACCTGCATAGATGTATTACGCAGAAATTTTTGTTTCTTTGCGCAAAAGTAAGCAATATCGAATTAAAAAAAATGTAAATCATGAGTGTTTCCACAGCAGAATTTGTAGTGAATAAAGTAGAAAACAGCAGGATAAACGAAGTTGACCTAGCTAACGTGCAGTTCGGAAAAAACTATTCCGATCATATGCTTGTAGCTTACTACGAAGATGGTGCTTGGAAACAACCTGAAATCATGCCTTACAACAATTTGTCCCTAAGCCCAGCTACCACATTTATGCACTATGGACAGGCAATATTTGAAGGAATAAAGGCATACAAAGACCCAAATGGCAATCCATTGATTTTTCGTCCGTATGACAACTGGAAACGTATGAACCGCTCTGCTCATCGCATGGCTATGCCAGATGTGCCAATGGAAATATTTGTAGAGGGGATTAAAACACTTGTACAACTGGACCGCGACTGGATACCAACTGGCGAGGATACATCATTATATATTCGTCCATTTATGTTTGCTGTAGATGAGTTTATTGGTGTTCGCCCTGCAGAAAAATTCATGTTTATTATTATTACCAGCCCTGCAGGCCCATACTACAACAAACCAGTATCGATATTTGTTCAAGATCAGTATGTACGTGCATTTCCTGGAGGTATTGGTTATACCAAGGCTGCTGGTAACTATGGCATGAGCATGTACCCTACTATGAAAATTAAAGAAAAGGGATACGATCAAATATTGTGGACCGATGGTTTTGAGCATAAATACGTACAGGAAATAGGAACGATGAACGTATTTTTTGTGATAGGCGATAAAGTTATCACTCCCGATATCAATCAGGACACCATACTAGCTGGTGTTACCCGCGACAGTGTAATAACCTTATTGCAAGAAAAAGGTGTAGTAGTAGAAGAAAGGAACATTAGTATTAACGAGATTCAAGATGCACATCACGCTGGCATGCTGAAAGAAGCTTTCGGTACTGGTACTGCTGCATCTATAGCCCCCATTTATGCCCTTACCTACCATGATGATAAGATGGAATTACCTCCGCTTGAAAAATGGGATGTTGCTAACTGGTTGAAAAAAGAACTGTCAGACATTCGTTATGGTCGCAAAGAAGATACGCACAACTGGATCGTTCGTCCGTAATCAATTTGAAAATATGCAAAAGAAAAATGGCTGTGAGTTATGAACGCACAGCCATTTTCTATTAGGTTAATACCGAATTTATATTCCGTCACCATCCAAAAGGTTACCAATTCCGCCAAGAATACTACCCTCTTCCTTGCGCCTAGACCCACCATAAGATAGGATTCTGCCAGCCAAACGGCTTATAGGCAATGTTTGTAGCCATACAGTACCTGGGCCGCGAAGCGTGGCGAAAAACACACCTTCTCCACCAAAAATTGTATTCTTGATACCACCTACAAACTGTATGTCATAATTTACATTTGCGGTAAAACCAACAATACACCCTGTATCTACTTTCAGCATTTCGCCGGGAATCAGGTGACGCTCAAAAACGTGACCTCCTGCATGTACAAATGCCATTCCATCACCTTCTACTTTTTGCATTATAAACCCTTCGCCACCAAACAACCCAGTTCCCAACTTTTTCTGAAACTCAATACCAATTGACACACCTTTAGCGGCGCACAAAAAAGCATCTTTCTGGCAAATTACCTTGCCGCCCAACCTATTTAAGTCTAGTGGGATAATCTTACCGGGATAAGGTGAGGCAAAGGACACTCTCTTTTTGCCAGAACCCACATTGGTATAAGCTGTCATAAACAAACTCTCACCTACCAGCAATCTTTTGCCAGCCGAAAATAGCTTATTCAGCAAGCCGCTTTGTTGCTGGCTACCATCGCCAAAAATTGTTTCCATGGTTATGCCATCGTCCATCATCATAAAGCTACCTGCCTCTGCTATTGCGGTTTCCTGAGGGTCAAGTTCTACTTCTACGAACTGCATTTCTTCACCGTGTATCTGATAATCTATTTCGTGATTTAGCATAAAGTGTGTTTTGTGTGTACAAAAATAGTGGGAATACAAACATCAAAAAAAGCCGCACCAAATAAAGTGCGGCTTTTGTGAGTATTTCATACATCCTTCACTATTCAGACTTAGTAAACTTAGCTGTTTTCAACAGCATATTCTGTCCATCATATACCATTATCATGTACATGCCAGATGATAGTTTAGAGATGTCTATTGTTGTAGCATTTTTGTGCTCCATTATTTTTCTGCCGTCCATAGTCATTACTATTGCATTCACACTTACTGGTGCATCTATGCTAAGCATTGCTGTTGCAGGGTTAGGGAATATCTTAACCTCAGCAATACTTGTATTTGAAACATTAGACGAACCTCCGCCTCCACCACCAGTTACGTAATAAACTGCCGATGTATCTCTGCAACCATTAGCGTCTTCTACTATAACTGTATATGCACCTACACCAAGCAATGTAAGTATACTACTATTAGCACCCGCTATAGCTACACCATTGCGATACCACTGATAAGTTGCGTATGATCCAGTGAATAGCAGATTAGGTGCATTAAATGCAACAACTGGCTGTGGCATAAACACTACATTAGGACCGGCAAGTATTTGGCTACAAATACCATTGTCTACAATGACTGAATACAAACCAACAGTGTCAGTTACGTACCCCGAGTTTGTAGCACCCGCTATTATGTTTCCGTCAATTAGCCACTGGTAACTAAGGCCTGGAGTCAGTGACGACACATGCATGTTCACCGGATTGCCGTTGCACAAAGACGATGAACCTATGGGTAGTACAGCCAAACCTGGAATGGCTGGCCCTACTGTAAGTGTATAGGTAGAGAACCCAGAACATCCAGCAGACGAAACAGAATAGGTAATAATAGCTGTTCCAGGCACCAAAGATGTTACTGCGCCAGTTGAAGCATCCACAGTTGCTACAGATACATCGCTGCTACTCCATACACCGCCCGGCACCGTGCTACTTAAGTTTGTTACTCCACCTGCGCAAACTGTGCTAAAAAGTGCGGTAATAGTACCTGCAGATGGTAATGGATTAACTGTTACAACAACTACATCAGTAGCCGATCCACAAGGATTGCTAACGAAATAAGTAATGATAGCAGTGCCCGCTGCCAAACCACTAACAATACCCGTAGTACTAACAGTAGCAACAGATACATCGCTACTGCTCCACGCACCAAAAGCGGAGGTGCTACTAAGTGCAGTGGTGCCGCCAAGACAAATATTACGTACGCCAGTGATAGGAGTAGAAACGGGTACTATATTAACCGTATCTGGCGAAGTTGCTATGCCTGTACAACCTAAACCATCTGTAACCGAATAACTTATAGTAACGATACCACTGGATATGCCTGATACGGTACCAGTACCGCTTATTGTAGCTATTGCAGTGTTGCTACTGCTCCAAACACCCCCTGCAGTCGCATTCGCCAAGGTAGCAGTACCTCCTACACACACGTTAGTGACACCAGTTATTGGGGCAACTACTGGCAGTGCGTTTACTGTTACTGAAGTGGTGGCAATGCCCGAGCAGCCCAACAAATCCGTATAAGTATAAGTAATGTCAGTTACACCCCCTGCTACACCAACTACCACACCTGTAGCTGTAGTAACTGTAGCAACTGAAATATCGGCAGAGCTCCATGCTCCACCAGCAAGACTGTTGCTAAGTGTAGTAGATGCACCTACACAAACCGATGCAGTACCAGTTATTACTGGCACCACAGGTAGTGCATTTACCGTTACAACGGTGCTAGCATACCCTGTACAACCCAATCCATCAGTAAATCCATAAGATATAGTTACAGTACCAGCAGCAATGCCTGTTACATCACCCACAGCATCTATTGATGCAATAGCTACATCACTGCTGCTCCATACACCACCGGCTGTAGTAGACGACAATATTGTATTTGCACCTACACACACAGTAGCAGTTCCAGTTATAGGGTCTACAACCGGCAATGGATTAATAGTAGCTTCGATCGTAGCAATACCTATACAGCCAAATGCGTTAGCTACAGAATAAGTAATGGTACTAGTACCAGCAGCAACACCTGTTACCACGCCAGTAGAAGCTCCTACAGTAGCGATAGTAGTGTCTGCGCTGCTCCACGTTCCAGCAGGAGTAGCATTGAAAAGATTAGTAGAATTACCAATACATACAGATGCTGTACCCGTAACTGGCGCTACCACCGGCAATGCCTGCACCGTATTGGCAATTGTTGCAAAATTAGCACAGCCTATGGCATCTGTAAATGTATAGGTGATGTTTGCAATTCCAGCAGCAACACCAGTTATCACACCAGTAGTAGCTCCAGCGGTTGCTATGCTAATGTCGGCAGAAGTCCAAACACCACCAACGGTAGCAGAAGAAAGTGTAGTAGATAAGCCCACACATTGTGTAGCAGTACCAGTAATAGGTGCTACTGTTGGCAATGGTACCACTGTTTGTACTCTTGTCACTACGGTAGTTCCGCATATGTTGTTCACAGTATATGTTATTGTAGCAGTACCTAGCGACAAGCCAGTAGCTACACCAACAGCATCGATAGATATAACTGCAGTGTTGCTGCTGCTCCAGGTACCACCGGCTACTGCATTTGTTAGTGTAGTGGTAGCACCTAAACATACATTATGATTACCAGCTATTGCAGGTACTATTGGCACCACCAATACTGAGTCTACTGCTATAGCACTTGCTGGACATCCAAAACCATTGGTAACAGTATAAGTGATGTTGACCACGCCAGCCGAAACGCCATTAACTATACCAGTAGTCAATCCTACAGTTGCCACAGACATATCACTACTTGTCCAATTGCCACCAGGTGTAGTATTAGCAAGTGTAATTGTTGAACCTACACAATGACTAGTAGGACCAGTGATAGATGCTACTGAAGGTATAGGATTCACTGTTATAGTACGAGTACTAGTAGCTGTACCACAAAGGTTGGTAACAGAGTAGGAAATAATTGAAGTTCCTACCACAGCACCAGTTATAATACCAGGCCCTGACACAATAGCATTAGCATTACTAGATGTCCAAACACCTCCGGGTGATGAACTTGTAAGTGTAATACCAGAACCCAAGCAAACAGCCGCAGGACCAGATATAGTACCGGAAACTGGTGGAGCTACTATCGTTATGATTTTAACAGCAGATGTCACTCCACACACATTCGTTACCGTGTATGAAATAGGCACAGTGCCTGCACTAACACCAGTCACCAGCCCCACACCAGACACTGTCGCATTGGTGTTACCAGCACTCCACACTCCGCCGGGCACCGATGCCGTAAGAGCTATTGAAGAAGCTATACATACACTATCTGCACCACTAATGGTACCTGCATTGGGCAGCGGATTTACAGTAAGTCCACGAGTAGTAGTTGCTGTTCCGCACGAATTACTAACGGTGTATGTGATAAAATTAGTTCCTGCTGTTACACCAGTTACCAATCCTGTCGTAGAGTTAATAGTAGCGGTACTATTTGCAACACTCCATGTGCCACCAGGTACAGTTCCTGATACTGATACGGTCGCGCCTACACAGACTGTAACTGGTCCAGTTATACTACCCGCAGTTGGTAATGCGTTAATAGTCACAATGCGACTGGCAGATGCTACGCCACACACACTACTTACTGTGTAGGTTATGGTATCTAGCCCTGGCAATACGCCTGTTACTACACCGCTTATGCTTCCCACAGTAGCATTGGTATTGCTACTGCTCCACACACCACCGGGCACTGAAGCCGAAAGTGTGATGAGACCAGACACACAAACTGATGTAGGTCCGGTAATAGTACCAGCACTCGACAATGGATTAACTGTAACAGCAAAAGAAGCAACGGATGTGCCACATGCATTTGTTACAGAATATCGAATAGTGTCTATACCCGCAGACACACCAGTAGCTATACCAGCAGCTGAAATACTTGCATTACCATTCACGGTACTCCACACGCCACCGGGGGTAGCGTTACTGTAACTACCTGTCGTTGTCACACATATTATTGACGGACCAGATATAGTACCTGAGGCCGGCAAAGAAATAACAGTAACTGTCGCAGTAGCAAAACAGCTACCAATTGAGTACGTAATAACTGCTGTACCTAATGCGACACCAGAAACAACACCAGTAGTGCTGCCTACAGTGGCTATGGTAAGATTACCACTGCTCCACGTTCCACCAGGCACAGTATTAGTAAGTGTGGCTACTCCACCCACACATACAGTAGGCGAGGAAGGCAATATAGCCGAAGGAGTAACCCCAACAGAAACAACTTTGGTTACGGAGCAGCTACCTAAAGTATAAGAAATAGTAGTTGTACCCAATGACACGCCAGTTACAACACCACTAGTGCCTATGGTAGCCACAGCAGGAGTACTACTGCTCCATACTCCACCGGGTGTAGTATTGGTAAGTGTAGTTGCATCGCCCACACACACAGATACAGGACCTGCAGGATTAATAGCTGCAGGCGTAGTATTTACAACCACAGTAGCTACGGCAAAACAACTACCTATAGAATAAGAAATATTTGCAGTACCGAAAGAAACACCCGTAGCCACACCTGTAGCGCTACCTATTGTAGCAATAGCAGTGTTGCTACTGCTCCACGTACCACCGGGTGTAGCGTTTGTAAACGAAGTACTTGTTCCCACACATACGTTGCCCAGTGTGGGCGATATACCAGCAGGAGTAGTGTTGACCGTAACAGTTCTTGTTACAAAACAGCCAGTAGCTGTAATGGTGTAGGTGATTGTTGCTACACCGGCAGCTACGCCGTTCACTACTCCACCAGCCGTTACTGTAGCTACAGCCACATTGCTGCTACTCCATGTACCACCTGGTGTAATGTTAGTCCAAGTTGTATTGTCACCTATGCATATTGATGCTAAGCCACCGGTTATTGCTCCTGGAGTCACATTCACAGTTACAACTCTTACCGCAGTACAAGTGCCCACTGTATAGGTTATATTCACTGTACCTGCTGTTGCTCCTACTACACCCGTAACTACGCCTGTAGTAGCTACCACTGTAGCGCGAGCAGTATTACTGCTGCTCCAAGTACCACCGGCTACAGTGTTGCTAAGTGTTACTGTGCTACCGGTACATACAGCCACACTTGCTGGCGTGATAGCTGCCGGAGTGGTATTAACAGTTACAACACGGGTCGCAAAACAACCAGTAGCTGTAATAATATACGATATCGTAGCTGTACCCGAAGATATACCCGCTACTACACCACCTGCAGTTACAGTAGCTACAGCAGCATTGCTACTGCTCCATGTGCCACCAGGGGCTGCATTTGTCCAAGTAGTATTATCACCTATACACAATGATGTTACGCCGCCTGTTATTGCTCCGGGAGTCACATTTACTGTGACTTCCCTGATGGCAGTACAAGTACCAATTGCATAAGTTATGTTCACCGTCCCCGCGGTAGCACCCACTACACCAGTCACTACGCCTGTAGTAGATACTACAGTGGCACGGGCTGTATTGCTACTACTCCATGTGCCGCCAGTTACAGTATTGCTCAGCGTTACCGAGCTACCTGTACATACAGCTACACTTGCAGGAGTTATCGCCGCAGGAGATGTATTGACAGTTACACCTTTTATGATAAAACAACCAGTGGCAGAGATAGTGTACGTAACATTAGCGGTACCAGGAGCAACAGCCGTTACCAATCCACCAGCACTAACGGTGGCGACAGCAGTATTACTACTGCTCCATGTACCACCAGGTGTAGTGTTGGTAAATGTAGCTGTGTTGCCTACACAAAGAATAGTAGGGGGAATTGGATTGATAATATTGGGTAAAGGGTTAACAGTTACAACTGCCGTAGTTGTACAACCAGTACCCAATGAGTAAGTAACTATTGCTGTACCAGCAGCTATACCTGTAACTACACCCGTAGTTGCATTTACAGTTATATTGGCGGACGCCTCGCTCCATGTACCACCTGCGGGAGTTGATGCCAAAGTAGTAGTGGCACCTACACATACAGTTTGTGTACCAGTTATTGTTCCTGGCAATGCGTTTACAGTAACTGTACCTACCCTCACACAACCAGTTACAGGTAGCGTGTAGCTGATATCAGCAGTACCTGCCGATACACCCGTTACCACTCCTGTTGCAGCTCCTACAGTAGCCACAGCAAGGTTAGAACTAGTCCAAGTTCCGCCTGCTGGTGTGGAGTTGAGTGTTGTAGTTAGCCCCACACAAAGTGCCAAGGAACCTGTAAAGGTGGTTGGCTGTGGATTGACTGTTACAACTGTTGTTTTGAAACAGGTTCCTACAGAATACGAAATAGTTACAGTACCACCTGCAACACCAGTTACTATTCCTGTACCCGACCCCACGGTAGCGATCGCAGTGTTGCTACTACTCCAAGACCCACCAGCAGTAGTATTAGTGAGTGTAGTGGTGGCTCCCGCACACAAAACACCAGTTCCAGCAATATCTGCGAGCGAATTGATGGTGATAGAATAAGCAATCGTATTAGTGCCTGAAATAGGACACTGATCATCTTTCATTGTAACGAAAATGGTGTATAAACCAGGCGCGACCGATGTAGAAGTCCATGAAAACGTTGCATCAGGATTGGGGGTACTATCATTAATTACATTAAAAGTAGCACCTGCTGGAATACCTGCCGCGGTTACTTTGATGTTCAGTAATGGATCGGGGCTTGTTGGTAAAATATGAAAACTAAACGGACCAGTTCCCGCACAAACCTGAAAAGAAGTTGGACCAGTAATAGCACCATTGACAGGTGAAGAAATAACACCTGTAGGTGGAGTAACGGTACATGGTTGCACCAAAAAAGTCATCTCTCTTTGACTAGTACCTACTACTGAGTCTCCTCTGTATTCCTTTACGTTATATACAACCAATGCAACCTGATTGAAATTAGGATTGAAATTTACCTGACCATTGGTTGAGTTGAACGTAAATTCTCCTGTTGCTACCCTTAATGGTGTAGTAGCAGAAATCGGAGTACCAGGCCATGCCTCGAACGCTGAAGTATAATTAACTTGAGAACTTCCTGTGCCTATGTTACCGCAGTTGCTAGAAGCTACTCTTCCTCTCACCAAAGTAAATACCAGACTGTCACCATCCGGATCCACCCCACCAGGGTTGTAAGTGTTAGGATTATTCAGACAGAAGTAGGGTGTAGGAGGCACCGTGAGTACCGGACTTGAGTTATTTACAAATCTATTATCAAGCGAGTCTATCAATTGCATAACCGTTACACCTGTAGTATTGGTGATGGTAGAAGCCCTACCAGCGGAGCTACCACTCATATTACCATTAAAAATGAAGCGCCAGTTTCTAGATGTTGTTGGTAGGGTGTAAGTGCCTGAATACACATAGCGTTTAACACCGGGTATGGTACCTCCCGAACAAGTAGTGGACCCGATACTGGCAGGACACACAGGTGTAATTTCGGTACCTGTAGACGGCGGTACTATTGTGAGGTTGACGTTACCAACAGATGTAGTACCGTTATAAATACAAATTTGTGGGGATGCCACGCTTAAATCAGGAGTAGCCACACCACAATCGCCATAGGCAACCAAGGTGATGCGGTAGGTATTGCCCGACACCCAAGCATAGCTTAAATCCATACCAACAATGTGATTCGCCTTTGAAGACAATGCGGATAATAAGACAAAACACACCAAAATGAAACTACGCAAATTAAAAGGTAACATTTTTCTCATAAACTGAATTTTGACAACTTTTTAATAGAATTAGTATAGTAAACAAATAGCACTCAATCACTTACACTTATCGCTGACAAGTATAAGCGATAAAGTTAATTTTTTTTAACCAAAACACCAACCGTTTTTTCAACATCTATGCCTTCGCTGGGTCAATGTTAATTAATAGGTAATGAACCAATACAGATACACACAAATCGAACGTATTGATGCTTCAACTGTACAAAAGTTTATACCACTATCTGTTTTACTTATTTCGCATTTGCCTTTGGTAACAGCTTATTGACTTAACTTTGACCTACAACAAACTAAAACGCAAATAACTATGGCACACACGCTCCCAACATTGCCTTACGGGCACGATGCACTGGAACCACATATCGATACGCTGACTATGCAAATTCACCATGGCAAACATCACCAAGCATATGTAGACAACCTTAACAAGGCATTAGCTGGTACGGAAGGGGAAAATAAGTCGCTTGAAGAATTGATGGCAAGTATATCGGCTTATCCACCAGCCGTACGCAATAACGGTGGCGGTCATTATAATCACTCCCTTTTCTGGTCTGTACTCACACCAGGAGGTAGCCCGTTAAATGGTGACCTAGAAGCAGCAATCAATGAAATATTTGGTTCGTTGGATGGACTTAAAGAAAAAATGAACACTGCCGGTACTACCCGTTTCGGTAGTGGTTGGGCTTGGCTATCAGTTAGTGAAGGTAAACTTGTCGTTAGTTCTACTCCAAACCAAGATAACCCACTGATGGACATCGCAGAAGTAAAAGGCACTCCAATATTGGGCATAGATGTTTGGGAGCATGCTTACTATCTAAAATACCAAAATAAACGTCCAGACTATATGGTTGCCATATGGAACGTTGTAAACTGGGCTGAAGTAGCTAAACGATACCAAGCAGCTCTATAAAATACCAAGTAAGTAACAAGCTAAAAAGTGGACGCATCTGCTAGATGCGTCCACTTTTTTTATCAAAATAAACTAGAATATTACTCGGGCACTACTAGTCTGAAACCATTACCATGAATGTTGACAATTTCAACTGAGCTATCCTCTTTGAGATATTTACGCAGCTTAGCTATATACACGTCCATACTACGACCATTGAAGTAGGTGTCACTACCCCATATCCGCTTGAGGGCAGTTTCGCGTGGCAGTAGATCATTCTTATATTCGCACAACATCAACAAAAGTTCGTTCTCTTTTGGCGATAAAGTACTAGACAGCTCACCATGCTTCAAAGTGCGTAACTTACTATTGAAATGGTAGCTCCCTATTACAAACTCTATTTGAGAGTGGTTTTTTTCATGCATCTCCTGATTTCGTTTCAGAATAGCTTTAATCTTATGAAGCAACACCTCACTGTCAAAAGGCTTCGTGATGTAATCATCTGCACCTAGTTTATAGCCAGTAAGTATATCGTCTTTCATGCTTTTCGCAGATAAGAAAAACAATGGCACATCTGGATCTACATTACGTATCTCTTCTGCCAATGTAAATCCATCCATATTTGGCATCATCACATCCAGCAGACAAACATCGAAACGTTCTCTGCGGAAAGCTGCCAAACCTAGTATACCATCTCTGGCTAGTTCTACTACAAAATCGTTTAATTCAAGATAGCTTTTCAGTACATGACCGAAGTTGGTATCATCTTCAACCAACAGTATTTTATTTTTTTCCTTTTCCATGTTGCTAATTGTTTATCAAATGTAATACCATAAAGATATTGTAATGTACAATATTTTGTTAACTAGGTATAGTTTAACACACAAGAAATTCTATGCAATTACTAATTCAAATTCGGGTACTTGATGTAGCCATGCGTGTAGCTACCGTAAACAAGACCTATAATTAAGGCATTACCTGTCAGGTCTGTGCCTCCCCTATTGTTGTAATTGACATAGTTATATTTTGCCTGCAATGAAAAATAGGAACGTTTATGCTTACCTTTTATTACAGCATCTCTTACGTATATTTTATAAGCAAGACCTGCATTGGCATAAAAAGATTTTACCGATTGTGTATTCGCCACGTCTTCCGCAACTGGCTCATACAGCGTTTGAATCTCTTCGTACCCGAGACCTACTAAACAGTCAAATTCACTTCTGCGGGTACGAAACAACTTACAGCCAATATCGACACCTGTAAACCAACTTATGTAATTATTACTATTGTAATATATTCCATCCTTCAGTACTGTATAGTTGTTTTTAGCATCACCAAACCTCAACCCAAAGGTAAAATCTACCATTATCACTTCTCCTCTGCCACCAAGATTGTAAGCAATATAGGGATGACTACCCAAAGTACTTAGTGGTCCATTGGGCAGCCACATTCCCATTTGTATATTGCTACTGAAGCCATGTATTTTATTATGAAAGTTTTTGCTTGCTAGATATTTTTTACCAATAATAGAAGATTGAAACTTCAAAGAATCGAGCTGGGTAAACGCTACACTGTCTGGTCTTGCGTAAAACTTAATCAAAAACTCCTCTGCAGGAGAATAGACTCTCTTGCCTTCTAATGATGCTGCCAACTCTTGCAAAAAGCCATAATATTGTTTGTAAAATTTGTAGTACTCTGTGTAATCTTTGGGCAATGAATAATTATTATCTACCCATATACTATATTGGTTGTCAGATATTGCTCCCGCTACCGCTGCTCTATATTCTTTGAGATAGTAAAAGATATCCCTTACATATATGTCGCTGTCTGTAAACGTTGTTTTCGAACGAGGATTTAAAAACTCATTTTCAGTAAGGCTTTCTTTAAAAGTGTTGTTTTTAATACTATTTAGAATGGATAACGAAATAATGCGCTCGTTAGGTGCACAATGATTTTTCCAAAAAGTAATGAGTGCATTCAGCGAGTCGCGCTTACCTTGTGTGTGAAGTCGCTGGGATTGCACAATCGAATTGTACTCCACCTCGTAGCAGTCATAAACTCGATAATCCATGAGGTGCTTCATAGCTGTATCGGGCACCTGAGCCAATGATAATTTGGCTATCAATAAAACTAAAAATGTAAACAGGGCATTTTTCATAAAATCTGCATTTCATTGAAATCAATTTCAAAAATAACCGGAGGTGCAGGGTACACCTCCGGCAGAAAATACTAGCTGTAATGTATGGGCCAATCGAAGCTGGCAGCCTAGTTATATATTAAACTTAATACCCTGTGCTAATGGCAACTGATCGCTGTAATTGATCGTATTTGTCTGACGACGCATGTATGCTTTCCAGCTATCTGAGCCACTTTCGCGACCACCACCTGTTTCCTTTTCACCACCAAACGCACCACCTATCTCAGCACCACTTGTTCCAATGTTAACGTTAGCAATACCGCAATCGCTACCTGCGCAAGAAAGGAATTGCTCAGCCTCACGCATGTTGAGGGTCATGATAGATGAAGACAAACCTTGCGGAACAGCATTTTGCAGAGCAATAGCTTCTTGCAGAGTACTGTACTTCATGATATACAATATTGGTGCAAAGGTTTCGTGCTGCACTATCGGCCATTCATTCTGCACCTCAAAAACGCAAGGCTTTACATAACAACCACTTTCGTAATCTTCGCCAGTGAGCACACCACCAGCTACTACTGCCTTACCACCAGCTTTTTTAACCTCGGCTATCGCTTGGGTATATGCAGCCACCGCATCTGTGTCTATCAACGGACCAACATGGCTGTTTTCATCGAGCGGACTACCAATAACCAATTGCTTGTAAGCTGCAACAAGTTTTTTCTTGAAAGCATCGTAAATGCTCTCGTGTATGATAAGTCTGCGGGTTGTAGTGCAACGTTGACCAGCAGTACCTACAGCACCAAATATGGCCGCACGAAGAGCTATGTTAAGATCGGCGTTTTCGGTAACGATAATTGCATTGTTGCCACCTAGCTCCAGCAGAGAACGACCTAAGCGTGCTGCTACTGCTGCGCCTACAGCCTTGCCCATCCGTGTAGAACCTGTGGCTGACATCAACGGAATCCGAACATCACTACTCATCCACTCACCACAGTCGCGACCACCTATTACAAGATTGCAAACGCCCTCTGGTACATTGTTGTCTTTGAGCACATCGGCTATGATATTCTGACAAGCAAGCCCAGATAATGGTGTTTTTTCAGAAGGTTTCCATATGCAGGTATTACCACAAATGAATGCCAACATGCTGTTCCAGCTCCACACAGCTACCGGGAAATTGAATGCACTTATAATACCTACAACGCCCAATGGGTGCCACTGTTCATACATACGGTGCTGTGGACGCTCGCTATGCATGGTAAGGCCATACAACTGGCGCGAAAGACCTACAGCAAAATCGCATATATCTATCATCTCCTGCACCTCACCATATCCTTCTTGAAGGCTTTTACCCATTTCATAAGATACTAGCTTACCCAAGTGCTCCTTGTGCTTGCGGAGGGCATCGCCCATCTGACGTACTACTTCGCCACGCTTGGGGGCTGGCCATGTGCGCCACTCAATAAATGCCTCCTGAGCTTTTGCTACTACGGTATCGTAATCTTCACGAGTGACCGTAGCTACAGATCCTATTCGCTTACCATCTACAGGCGAAAATGAATCAATCTTTTCGCCATTAGCTTTTATCCATTTAGCACCTGTGGCTGCGCCATCGTTTACTTTATCAATACCCAGTTTACCGAGCACTTTTTCCATTTTCATGTTATTGTGTATTTGTGTGCAAAGTTACAGCTAATAAATGTGGCTATGAAATAGCATAAGTACGGCTAGTTGTAATTTTTTAGAACGGTATGATATACAAGGTGATAGCAAAACACTATATTTGATGCCATAAAATATCCTTTATGAAGAACTTTTGCTCTCTTGTGCTTACTGCAGCCCTTTTTCTGTTAGTACCACACATTACTTATGCTGGATACAGCACAAAAAAAGCACATTCAATTGTCTTGCAACAAAACGCCACATCCAATGCCATCAGTACGGTAACAACAGTTGAGAACAAGACCAGTGAAGCAGCATCTGCAATTCAACGGTTGGCTTCGCCATCGTTTCTAGGAATGATGTATAATGGTACTATAGGCCTACTAGCCTTTGTATGCGGTATACTGGGATTTTTCTCTCCATTGTTTGCAATAGCGGCTATGATGTTAGGCTTTCTAGGTTTACTGCGTAAAATAATGAGAAACCGTGGATTGGCCTTAGTAGGTTTAATACTAGGTTTGGCCGCGATACTTATTTCGATTTTTGGTGGTTTTGCCCCACTACCAATTTTCTAAGTTTATTGCAAATAAACGCTTCTTATATTTCAGTGGCACTGCTAATCCAGTGCCACTTTTTTTATGTCCTCCAATACTATTGACCTACTTGATTTACCTTGTATATGGTCACTTCTTGATTTCTGTATACCTCTTCAACGTGTGTGGCAGTAGACGGGTGAGCTAGAGTATCGTTTTTGAGAAAAAGGTAACTAACCCCTAAGCTATCCGGCAATGCTAACCTGCCTGTAGTAATCATAGTATCTGCTAAAAGTAAGGCAGCTATTGTAGCTCGCTGCTCAAAACGTGGGGTAACACTGTAATGCGCAGCCACAACTGAGTGGCTAGAATAGCGGGCTATATGCTGCGACGAAGGTACATCTGCTAATACTACACTGCCCGACCTATCATACTGCTGCAACCATTGCATGGCCTCCAGATTGGAAATACTAGTGTAAAAACCTAGAGAATTAGTTTGGGTAACAAACTTGCGGCAATGATACGCAACTACTGCCAAATTACTAACCAATATGACTACTGCGACAGCTGGCAATATCAACCTGCGAAACGACCAAGATGCTGCAAAACCAGTAAACTGTATGGAACAAGCAGCAAGGGTAAGTGGAGCTGCCAGATAAACTCCTATTTGTGGGCTCCATCCCAACGCTGGAACAACTTTACCCAATTGTATAAAAGCAAAAGTAACCCCAAACCATAATATCATAAATCTGCCAGTACGACCTAATGGCCGACCCACATTTTGAAATAACCTATAGATGGCTAGCAAACCCACTACACCGTAAACCATATAATGCCAATGAATAGATGGCAAACTACCCGAATTGTGTCCCTGACTAGCCCAATATTTAAATACAGGGTGCAATGAAAACAACCATACATTGTATAGGAATACAGGCACTATCATAATCAAGGGCAACATGCGTATAAGCCACTGCTTGACATCTACACGCCAGCCACCATTGACGGCCAAGGCATAAATCGGAAATATAACTATAGGTGGGATAATATCGTATGGGCGGACAAGGCCAATAATATTAAAAAACAACCCAGAATATAGGTAATATTTCATGAGACCGCTTCGCTCACCCTTCAGAAAAAAGGCATAGGCAATCAGTATAAGCCCGTGAGGGAAGGAAAAATGAGGATTGGTAATGATTTGCTGTAATGGCAACATTCCAAACCGCATATCGATGATTCCCCATTGCATGGTATTGAAACTGAGTAAATGAAACGCATCGAGTATAGCAAAAATGAATCCAAAACCGCCTGTAAGAAAAAAAGTAGCTACCGCTACCCTACGACGGCGCTGACTCTGCAGTACCATATGTGCTAGCATACTAAACCCAACAGCTAGCAGCACTACCCCAAACAATCGCCAAACGTGATAAATATTATTTTGTGAGAGTCCAGAGGCCCGCTGGAGGAATCCAATTAGCCAGTATTCTAAATTTAGAAAAACTGGTTCGTGTGGCACTGCTGTAAGCTTATTCCGAAGGAGAAATGCACCATCTGCAGCCTGACTTATAAATGAGAAATACATGTTTTGATCAGGAGCATACATTATCTGACCTGAAAACGTATATCCTTTGGGCGCAAAATGTTCTGCGCACCAATACGGAACGGAGCCCTCTAGGAATACCACCACTGCAATAAATACAATAAACAACAATGTATTTCGATTTGCGGTAGCCATAATGCTGTAAAATTACCCTAAATATGCAGAAATAAAAGTGTTGAATTTCATAGAAATCATTGGTTTTGGTGTGGTAGCTAACAACATAAATGAGGGCCGCCAATTGGCAGCCCTCATCTTTTTTACTTTGTTATTTTTGTTGTTGCTCTTATTGTTTCACCACAAAGTGGAACACTTTACGGTCGCTGCCATTGCTCAGGTTCAGCAGGTACATACCATTCGCTAGTGTGTTGTTCAGTTCTATGCGCTCGTTTATTGCACCGCCTTTCACTGTCACTTCGCTGCTATACACCACCTGTCCCAGCATGTTTGTTACCTCTACACTCATAGGTGCATTGTTGTTGCTACCCACTGTGCCACTCAGCACAAACTTACCAGTGTTAGGGTTAGGTATCAGTCTGATGTCGCCACCTATTGTACCCGTGCTGCCTATACCATTCGATGGGGTTACTTTCATCACCACACTATTGATAGTTGACAGACCACATAATCCTGTTCCAGTTACAATACAGGTCAATGAATCGCCATCTGCAAAGTTGTTGTAGCTAAATGTAGCCATTGTAGCACCTGCTACTGCTGCACCATTTATCAACCACTGATACCTTGGTGATGGTCCAGCATTAGTTACTGTAGTTGCAAATGCCACTTCCGTACCTTCGGTGATCACTGTTCCTGGGTTGGCTGTAATCGTTACCTCTGGGATGTACAGGTCTTCTACACGCATGGTTATAGTGTTGCTGTTTACATCGTTGGC